>NZ_QPFW01000251.1:0-127680 GCF_008122455.1 Enterobacter sp. C6 | reverse complement strand
CTGCTGAACGCAAGCGGCATGGCGCTGGTCGTGGAGAACGATCAGACCGACTGCGGACAGCTCGCCCCCATGCAGCGCTTCCAGGCCGCCTGCCGGGAAATGGCGCTCCCCGTCACGCTGACCTTCGACATGGGCAACTGGCTGTGGGTTGGCGATTCGCCTGAAGAAGCCGCACGTCATCTGGCCCCCGCGGTGAGCTATATCCACGTTAAAGCCGCCGTGCCGCATAAAGATAACTTCCGCGCCGTGGCACCGGACCACGCCGATGCACGCTGGCTGGATCTGCTCGGCCAGCTGCCTGCCGATGCCCCACGCGGGATCGAGTTCCCGCTGGAAGGGACGGATTTAACCGCCGTTACCCGCCATTACGTCAACCTGCTGCGCGAGGAGTAAATCATGCACAAGACGCTGGATGTCATCACGATCGGCGAAGCCATGGCGATGTTTGTCGCCACTGAAACGGGCGAACTGAGCGCGGTAGAGCACTTTATCAAGCGCGTCGCAGGCGCAGAGCTCAACGTCGCGACCGGCCTGGCGCGTCTCGGCCTGAACGTGGGCTGGGTCAGCCGCGTGGGGGATGACAGCTTTGGCCATTTCGTTCTCGATTCGCTGAAAAAAGAGGGTATCGATGCCGCAGGCGTGACCCTTGACGGACGCTTCCCTACCGGGTTTCAGCTTAAATCCAAGGTCGAAAATGGAACCGATCCCATTGTGGAGTATTTCCGCAAAGGATCGGCCGCAAGCCACCTCTCTGTTGCGGATTACCACGCAGACTATTTCGCCTCCGCGCGCCACCTGCACCTGAGCGGCGTGGCGGCAGCGCTCTCTGCCAGCTCGTATGAACTGTTGGATCATGCGGCAGCCACTCTGAAAGCCCAGGGAAAAACGATCTCGTTCGATCCTAACCTGCGTCCGGTGCTGTGGAAAAGCGAAGCGGAAATGGTCGAGAAACTGAACCGTCTGGCGTTCAGAGCGGACTGGGTTCTGCCGGGGCTGAAAGAAGGGATGATCCTGACGGGTGAAAATACACCGGAAGGCATTGCTGATTTCTATCTGAATAAAGGGGTAAAAGCGGTAGTGCTGAAGACCGGTGCCGATGGCGCATGGTTCAAGACGGCCAACGGCGAACAGGGCGCGGTCGCGGCGGTGAAGGTTGAGAACGTTGTCGACACGGTCGGCGCGGGCGACGGTTTTGCCGTTGGCGTAATTAGCGCCCTGCTGGAAGGCAAAACGCTGCAGCAGGCCGTCGCGCGGGGCAACAAGATTGGCTCGCTGGCCATTCAGGTGCAGGGCGACAGCGAAGGATTACCCACCCGAGCACAGCTCGGAGTATGAATTCCCTCTCCCGGTGGGAGAGGGCCAGGGTGAGGGCAACAAGCCGCACCAGATAATTAAGCCACCGTGTACCCTACAGACAACGGCGGTAACAACCTCAACAACAGAGGCAAGCCTATGAACAGTTCGACCAATGCAGTAAAACGCTGGTGGTACATCATGCCAATCGTGTTTATCACGTACAGCCTGGCGTACCTTGACCGTGCCAACTTCAGCTTCGCGTCCGCGGCGGGGATCACAGAGGACCTTGGCATCACAAAAGGTATCTCCTCCCTGCTGGGTGCCCTTTTCTTCCTGGGCTACTTCTTCTTCCAGATCCCCGGCGCGATTTATGCGGAACGCCGCAGCGTGCGTAAGCTGATCTTCATCTGTCTGATCCTGTGGGGCGCCTGCGCGTCACTGACCGGCATGGTGAACAATATTCCTGCCCTGGCCGCCATTCGCTTTATCCTCGGCGTCGTTGAGGCGGCGGTTATGCCCGCGATGCTGATCTACATCAGCAACTGGTTTACCAAATCTGAACGCTCGCGCGCGAATACCTTCCTGATCCTCGGTAACCCGGTCACGGTACTGTGGATGTCGGTGGTGTCCGGCTACCTGATCCAGTCCTTCGGCTGGCGCGAAATGTTTATCATCGAAGGGGTGCCGGCGATTATCTGGGCCTTCTGCTGGTGGGTGCTGGTGAAAGATAAACCTGCCCAGGCGAAATGGCTTTCCGAAGATGAAAAAGCGGCGCTGCAGGCGCAGCTGGACAAAGAACAGCAAGGTCTGAAGGCGGTACGTAACTATGGTGAAGCCTTCCGCTCGCGTAACGTAATCCTGCTCTGCGCGCAGTACTTTACCTGGAGCATTGGCGTGTACGGTTTTGTGCTGTGGCTGCCGTCCATTATCCGCAGCGGCGGTGAAAACCTCGGCATGGTCGAAGTAGGCTGGCTGTCATCCGTACCGTATCTGGCGGCAACCATCGCGATGATTATCGTCTCCTGGGCGTCGGACAAGCTGCAGAACCGCAAGCTGTTTGTCTGGCCGCTGCTGCTGATTGCTGCCTTCGCCTTTATTGGCTCCTGGGCCGTGGGCGCAAACCATTTCTGGGCCTCTTATACCCTGCTGGTGATTGCCGGTGCGGCCATGTACGCCCCTTACGGACCGTTCTTTGCCATCATCCCGGAGATGCTGCCGCGTAACGTTGCGGGTGGTGCAATGGCATTGATTAACAGCATGGGTGCACTGGGCTCGTTCTGCGGCTCCTGGTTCGTCGGTTACCTGAACGGTGCCACCGGCAGTCCGTCCGCATCTTACATCTTTATGGGGGTGGCGCTTTTCGCCTCTGTGTGGCTTACTCTGGTTGTTAAGCCTGCTAATAATCAACAACACCCTGTCGGCGCTCGACACGCCTGAATCCTTAAAAATCAACGGAGATTAGCATGAAGCCGTCCGTCATTTTGTATAAAGCACTGCCGGAAGATCTGCAGAAACGTCTTGAAGAACACTTCACCGTCACCCAGGTGAAGAACCTGCGCCCGGAAACCGTGGCGCAGCACGCCGACGCGTTCGCCAGCGCCGAAGGCCTGCTGGGTTCAAGCGAGAAAGTGGATGTCGCCCTGCTGGAGAAAATGCCGAAGCTTCGTGCTACCTCTACCGTTTCCGTGGGTTACGACAACTTTGATGTGGACGCCCTTAACGTCCGCAAGATCCTGCTGATGCATACGCCACATGCCCTGACGGAAACCGTGGCCGACACGCTGATGGCACTGATGCTCACCACAGCCCGTCGCGTAGTGGAAGTCGCCGAGCGCGTCAAAGCGGGCGAGTGGACAAAAAGCATTGGTCCGGACTGGTTCGGCGTGGACGTTCACGGTAAAACGCTGGGCATTGTCGGTATGGGGCGTATCGGGCTGGCACTGGCGCAGCGCGCGCATTTTGGTTTTAACATGCCGATTCTGTATAACGCGCGTCGCCACCACAGTGAAGCCGAAGAACGCTTCAACGCCCGTTACTGCGAGCTGGATACCCTGCTGCAGGAGGCCGATTTTGTCTGCCTTGTCCTGCCGCTGACGGACGAAACCCGTCATCTGATTGGCAAAGAAGCGTTTAAGAAAATGAAGCAGTCAGCCATTTTCATTAACGCGGGTCGTGGCCCGGTGGTGGATGAGAAGGCGCTGATTGAGGCCCTGCAGAAAGGTGAGATCCATGCAGCAGGTCTGGACGTCTTTGAGCAGGAGCCGCTGCCGGTGGATTCGCCACTGCTTTCGCTGCCTAACGTGGTTGCGCTGCCGCACATCGGCTCAGCCACCCATGAGACGCGCTACAACATGGCGGCCACTGCGGTCGATAATCTCATCGCCGCCCTTAGCGGAAAGGTGGAGATAAACTGCGTGAACCCGCAGGTGCAACGATAGAAACGAAAAAACCCGCCAGAAGGCGGGTTTTTGAATTTTGTGCTGCTGGGTTGGAAGCTTACAGGCTTACAACGTTACCAGCTGCTGGGCCTTTAGCGCCGCTTTCGATGGTGAAGGACACTTTCTGACCTTCGTCCAGAGATTTGTAGCCATCGTTCTGGATAGCAGAGAAGTGTACGAACACGTCTTTAGAGCCATCGTCAGGAGTGATGAAGCCGAAACCTTTATCAGCGTTGAACCATTTAACCAGACCAGTCATTTTAGCAGACATAGAAATTACCTTATTAACAAATATATTGTGCCTTCCGGCTTGATGGATTGCGTTACAGATTTTTAAGCGATGAAGGAAGGGTCACAACGAAGGGTATCTATGGATAACAATCTGGACTGCTTTACTAAACTGCTTTAGGTCTGTGTAACAAACCGACGGGGATAGTTATACCGATGTGGTAGAGGAATGACAAGCGTTATTTTCGATATGCATAAAAAACCCCGCCGGAAGCGGGGTTTTTCGGTTTATTCTGTGGCAGTGACTGCGGCACTCCAAGCCTGGCTAAAGGCCTGATGCTGGGAGGCCAGCGGCCCAATCAGCGTATTGTACTGGCTTGCCTGCTGCGAGGTCGGGAACTGAATACCGTTGGCAACAAAGCTCACCTGCGTATTCTGCTGGGCGATAAAGTCACCCACCTGGACCAGCTGCTGCGTGAAGATTTGCGCGGCCGGGATCAGCGGTTGCAGCGCTTCAGACGGCTTGGTCACCACTTTCTCATACACTTTGTCGAAGACCGGTTTGAGATCGTCGCCCTGCTTCAGCGCAGAACGTGACGCGTCAGCCTGCATTTTCGCATTCTGCAACTGCTGGCTCAGCACGCCAAGCGCACCGTTGGACTGGCGAAGCGGTTCACGCTGCGTCATATAATCCTGCGGAACGCGAATGGCGTTCACGCTATCCACCACGGGACGGATACCGGAATCCATCGCCTGGCTCACCTGCTGTGAATAACCATATAGAATGGCGTAATCGGACACGAAGGGGCCAAACTGTTTTTTCTGATCCGCAGTCAGCGTCGGCAACCGTTCGCCGCTGCGCATCACTGTATTCTGCAGAAAATCGATAAACGCTTTGCGCTGATCGCCTTCTTTATCAAAACACCCACTCAGGCTAACAACCATCAACAACGCCGCAATAGGCGCAAACCAGCGAGAGCAGGACTTTCCTGTCGCCATTTTATTACTCCTTTCACCCAAAAAAGCGCACACCGGCACACGCGTGCCCGACGCTGACAAGGATAGTCCAGGTCAGCCTTGCAAGATACTCTTTTCATGCAAAACGACTATTGCCGATTTATTTCTTACCATTTACAAAAAAATACCTGGCGAAGCCGACATATGACTAATCAGGGAATTAGCATAACTATCCATATCGCTGAATCGGGTAAAGCGAGCTTGACCGCACGATTAATCACACCCGTGACGATCCTGGGTTGGTATTAGGGACTATTCTTAATTGGCTCTCTGATGTTCTTGATCACGATGTGAGATTTAAGAGGAGTCCTCAATGGAATATAAAGATCCTGAGTTTGAACTGCTGAGCAGTCTGGAACAGATCATTTTTAAAGATGTACCGCAGACGATTACCCTGCAACAAAAATCCAATCCCTTTACAGAATATGAGCAATTGCGCAAAGGGACAGGACTGAAAACGGAAGAATTCGCCAGAGCGATGGGTGTCAGCGTGGCTATGGTGCAGGAGTGGGAGTCAAAACGTGAGAAACCCACCCCAACCGAGTTAAGGCTGATGCGCCTGATTCAGGCCAACCCTGCACTCAGCAAACAGATAGCGTAGTGAAGATTGAATGCCCCCGCCTTTGCGGGGGCTTGTGTTTTAAAGGCTATCACAACGCCAGCCCGCCTCTTCCCACACCAGCTCATGCGTTAATGTTAATCCTCTTAGAAAAGCCTCATCGTGTGATACCACCAGCAGAGCCCCGGGGAAACCGACCAGCGCGGCTTCAATGGCCTGGACCGAGGCCAGATCCAGATGGTTGGTCGGTTCATCCAGCAGCAGAAGCTGCGTGGCCTCCGCGCGCCACAGCACGCAGGCCAGGGCGGCCTTAAGACGCTCGCCGCCGCTGAGCTCCGCCAGCGGGAGCATCACTTTGTCAGCTCCCAGTTGAAGCTGCGCCAGACGGGTTCGCAATACCCCCTCTTCCAGAGGCGTATGACTCAGGTTGAGATGCGTCATGACCGACTGCGAAAGATCGAGCCGGGACAGATGTTGGTCGAGATAAGCGCAGCTGGCGGATACCTTACAGGTACCCGAATGGGGGACAATCTCGCCGAGGAGGGTTTTTAACAGCGTCGATTTTCCGCAGCCGTTCGGCCCCTTTAACGCCACGCGCATCGGTCCATCCATCCGCCAGTTGAGCGGAGGAACAGGCACATGCGGCAGCACCAGATCCTCCAGCACCAGCACCTGCTTGCCCTCCGGAACCTGACTCCCCGGCAGAGTGAACATCACCGGGTTATCGTCTTCAACGCGTTCACGCGCCTTGTTAACCGCGGCGTTCAGCGCTTCATTTTGCTCGCTGTGCTGTTTTTTCCAGGAGCCGATACGTTCCTTTGCCGCGCCTTTATATTTGACCCGCTCGAACGACGCGATATTCAGGGTATCGACGGTGCGCAATGTCTTTGCCGACCGCCGCTGGCTGTCGTCATGCTCTTTTTGCATGCGTACCCGAGTGCGTTTTCGCTCGGTTGCAGCATGCTCCAGCGCCGCGCGGGCCGCCTGCTGTTCGGCATCGCGCTGGGTTTGATAATCCGCATAATTCCCGCCGTAGCTGCGCAGACCCGAGGCGCTCAGCTCAAGGATACGGGGTACCTGAGCCAGTAACTCACGGTCATGGGAGGCCACCAGTACGCCACCCTGAAAACGACTCAACTGGTCGTAGAACCACGCCCGGCCTTGTCGATCCAGATGGTTAGTGGGTTCGTCCAGCAGCAGGAAATCAGCTTTCGCCGTAAACGCCCCACACAGCAGGGCGCGAATGCGCTCGCCGCCGCTGAGTTCAATGGCGGGCTTATCCGGATCAAACGGTGGGAGCTGCGCATTCATAAACGCCTCGCTCAGGCGCTCGGCGACATCCCAGTGGCCGTCGAGCAACGCCAGATCGTCAGGCTGGTAATCGCCGCTGTCGATGCGCTTACGCGCCGTAAACATCGCGTCATACCCGAGCAGTTCCGCCAGCGTCGTCTGCGGCGAAATAACGTGCTGCTGCGCCACCCAGGCATGCGAGCCAAAGCGTTCAATATGACCGGTAGCCGGTTCGTTTATCCCCGCCAGCAGACGCAGCAGACGCGTTTTCCCGCTGCCGTTGCGGCCAACCAGCGCACACAGGGAGGGTTCCAGCGTGAGATTCAGCGGACCAAAAAGAATATCGCCCGTCGGAAACTGACAGGTGACCTGATGCAAAATAAAAGAAGGGGACTGCGCAAAATGAGCCATAAGCACTCCTGAATGAAATCAAAACATCCCCTGCCGACGCGATGGCGTTTAGCAAGGATCGAAATTCATCAGTCGTGTTTGTTCATTTTTGGGGGGCGCTCCAGCGCGAGAAAGTTAACGGGGATAAGGATAGCGGTAATGGGTTGACCATTTCAAGGTTAAATTTTGGGCGACTTATACTCCCTCTCCCTTTGGGCTGAGGGATCCCCACAAATTAATGCGAGCAGTGAACAATCCCCTCGCCCCTTTGGGGAGAGGGTTAGGGTGAGGGGGAGCATACGGCTCTGGTGGTCATTCCGTTCACTTTATGTTCCTTGCTACTCTGTAACGACAATACCCGTGAACGTGCCAGGGTGGCTCAGTCGCCACCACCCTGGCTACCCGGGCTCCCGGCGGTAAATCGCCGCTACGCGGTACCTTCGGCTTATTCCTGCCGGCTTATCGGGGACGGGCGGAGGTAACATCCCTGTAAAGCCCGCCCTCTCGGCGCATCCATGCGCCTCGCCCCGGCCTGCAGGAAACGCCTCAGCGATTTACAGCCGGACCATAGCGTCGCTGTAAGACCTCTGCCCGCAGTATGCTTTTCATTGCGGTAATTTTGCGAGTCTCTTTCCAGAAATGGTAATATCCTCAGTGGCATAGCTCAAATCTGTTGCCGCCTGTTTTGATGAGCAGTAAGTTCTCTTCGCACCTGCAAAATCAGGTGCCGGGTTTAGCATCCCGGCTTATCTTATCGGCGGCACATTTTGTGCAGCATGCTTTGCTACATCTCAATGGTGGGCTGAGCAGGGGCATCGAAAGATGCGCCGGTATCCGATAAGGCCGGTAATGCTAACTCTGTTCAGTCCACCACCAGCGAAGTTAGCATTTCCGGTGGTGGAAGCTTTATCACTTATCGGAGGCTGCCAATATGGCTACTACCCCAACCCACGCTCATTCTTTATTCACCCTGCCCTTCAACCACACCACCGACTTCACCGAACTGGCGGATAACTGCGAACGTTTTACCGACGCACTGGTTGATTGCGAAGAACCCGCCCCAAAAATGGCGCTTTACGGCAGACTTTTTGCCTGTCTGAATCTTCTGCAACCCGCGCTTCTGGATCCTGTTCCGGACGCTTTAAAAGCCCGCCTGACCGTGAAGGAACTCCCGTCACGCGTTCCGGCTTTTGAACCCGAGTGCGGTCAGCTGGGGCGCTACTGTCAGGAGATTACGCAGTTGCTGATGAACGGCACACTGCCGCGACAATCTGCAATCGTGATGGAAGATTTGCTGTGCGAGCTGGTCAGCTACTTTGCCGATACGCTGAAGGCGCCGCGCTGGCTGCAGACGGATGAAGGTACAGTCGCGATCGGCTACACCTGCCGGATGACGCTGCGCTTATCCGGCCTACAAAAGATCCATAAAAAAACCCGCCGAAGCGGGTTTTTAGCATTTGTCACAACGGGCACATTACTGCAGCAGCGAAATATCCGCCACGCGCAGGAACAGCTCACGCAGTTTCTCGAGCATAGAGAGACGGTTAATACGCAGCTCTTTATCTTCTACGTTTACCATCACTTTCTCGAAGAAGGCGTCGATAACGTCACGCAGCTCGGCCAGCTCCACCAGCGCTTCCTGGTAGCGACCTTCCGCGAAGTACGGCTCGAGCTTGTCGCGCAGCACCACAACCTGCATCGCCAGGGCGATCTCTTCCGGCTCTTTCAGCGTCGCGGCGTTTACGCGCTCGTTCAGCGTCTCGTCGGATTTCGCCAGAATGTTGGATACACGCTTGTTGGCCGCGGCCAGGGCAGATGCTGCTTCCAGCGTACGGAAGTGGGAAACCGCCTTCATACGCGCATCGAAATCAGCCGGACGGGTCGGACGACGCGCCAGCACCGCCTGAATGGTGTCAACGGTGTAACCTTCGTCCTGATACCAGGCGCGGAAACGACCGAGCATGAAGTCGATGACGTCATCCACCACGTTCGCGTTGGTCAGCTTATCGCCGTACAGACGCACCGCTTCTTCGGTCAGGGTCTGCAGATCCAGGTTCAGGTTCTTCTCAACGATAATACGCAGCACGCCCAGCGCAGCACGACGCAGCGCAAACGGGTCTTTATCGCCTTTCGGATGCTGACCGATACCGAAGATACCCGCCAGGGTGTCCATCTTATCGGCAATCGCTACGGCACAGGCAACCGGGTTGGACGGCAGTTCGTCACCCGCAAAGCGCGGCTGATACTGCTCGTTCAGGGCCACAGCCACGTCTTCCGCTTCGCCATCGTGACGCGCGTAGTGCATGCCCATCACGCCCTGGGTGTCGGTAAATTCGAACACCATGTTGGTCATCAGGTCGCACTTGGACAGCAGACCCGCACGCGTCGCGTGGTTAACGTCCGCACCAATTTCACGGGCAATCCAGCCGGACAGCTCCGCAATGCGGTCGGTCTTGTCGCGCAGCGTCCCCAGCTGCTGCTGGAACAGCACGGTCTGCAGGCGCGGCAGGTTATCTTCCAGACGCTTTTTACGGTCGGTATTGAAGAAGAACTCGGCATCCGCCAGACGTGGACGCACGACCTTCTCGTTACCGGAGATAATCTGGATCGGATCTTTCGATTCGATGTTCGCCACGAAGATGAAGTTCGGCAGCAGCTTGCCGTCGTTGGCGTAGACCGGGAAATACTTCTGGTCACCCTTCATGGTGTACACCAGCGCTTCAGCCGGTACGGCCAGGAATTTCTCTTCAAACTTCGCGGTCAGCACAACCGGCCATTCAACCAGAGAGGTCACTTCTTCCAGCAGGCTTTCGCTCAGGTCGGCGTTACCGCCAATCTGGCGCGCCGCTTCTTCGGCGTCCGCTTTGATTTTGGCTTTACGCTGTTCGTAGTCGGCAATAACTTTACCGCGCTCCAGCAGGATTTGCGGATACTGGTCGGCATTGTCGATAGTGAACTCAGGCTCGCCCATAAAGCGGTGGCCGCGGATCACGCGATCGGACGCCACGCCCAGAATGGTGGCCGGAATAACGGTGTCGCCCAGCAGCAGGGTCACGGTGTGAACCGGACGCACGAAGTGCACGTCAGACGCGCCCCAGCGCATCAGCTTAGGAATCGGCAGCTTCGCCAGAGACGTGGCAATCATGTCCGGCAGCAGCGCTTCCGCGCTTTCGCCCTTCACGTGCGCACGGTACAGCAGCCACTCGCCTTTATCCGTGGTCAAACGCTCGGCCTGATCAACGGTGATGCCGCAGCCGCGCGCCCAGCCTTCAGCCGCTTTGCTCGGTTTGCCTTCCGCGTCAAAGGCCTGGGCAATCGCCGGGCCACGTTTTTCGACTTCGCGATCCGGCTGAGACGCCGCCAGATTTGCCACTTTCAGCGCCAGACGGCGCGGTGCAGCAAACCACTCAATGTTACCGTGTGCCAGGCCAGCGTTATCCAGCTCGGCAGTCACGTTCGCAGCGAAAGATTCAGCCAGGCTGCGCAGGGCTTTTGGTGGCAGCTCTTCGGTGCCGATTTCCACCAGGAAAGTTTTCTCAGACATGGCCGCCTCTTATTTGTTTCGGTTGCACATCGGGAAGCCAAGGGCTTCACGGGACGCGTAGTAAGCTTCTGCAACGGCTTTGGTCAGGGTACGAATACGCAGGATGTAGCGCTGACGTTCAGTCACGGAGATGGCTTTGCGGGCGTCCAGCAGGTTGAAGCTGTGGGCGGCCTTCAGAATACGCTCGTAGGCAGGCAGCGGCAGCGGAGTCTCCAGCGCCAGCAGCTGCTGCGCTTCTTTCTCGTACTGCTCGAAGCAGGTGAACAGGAAGTCCACGTCCGCGTATTCGAAGTTATAGGTGGATTGCTCCACTTCGTTCTGATGGAACACGTCGCCGTAGGTGGTTTTACCCAGCGGGCCGTCGCTCCAGACCAGGTCGTAAACGCTGTCTACGCCCTGAATGTACATCGCCAGACGTTCCAGACCGTAGGTGATTTCACCGGTGATCGGCTTACATTCCAGACCACCCACCTGCTGGAAGTAAGTGAACTGGGTCACTTCCATGCCGTTCAGCCACACTTCCCAACCCAGACCCCAGGCACCCAGCGTTGGGTTTTCCCAGTTATCTTCCACGAAACGGATGTCGTGGATGGTTGGATCCATACCCAGCTCTTTCAGCGACCCGAGGTACAGTTCCTGAATGTTGTCGGGTGATGGCTTAATCACCACCTGGAACTGATAGTAATGCTGCAGACGGTTCGGGTTCTCACCGTAACGACCATCGGTCGGACGACGGGAAGGCTGCACATAAGCAGTCGCCATTGGCTCTGGACCCAACGCGCGTAAGCTGGTCATCGGGTGTGAAGTGCCGGCGCCGACTTCCATGTCCAAAGGTTGAACAATGGTACAGCCCTGACGAGCCCAGTAATCCTGTAAGGTCAGGATCAGGCCCTGGAAGGTCTTGGTATCAAACTTTTGCATAGTATTTCGTGCTGGATACGTGTGGTTTTAAATGGAAGGGACCAGTATACCCGCTGGCTGCAAGATATACAGTACGAAACGGGGTTGTTTAGGGAAAATTGGGAAATAAGCCTTCCAGCCAGAACGCTGACGGCGTCTGGCTGTTGATTATACGAGCAGACTAACGCATGGAGAGGTGTAAAAACTGACCGTCCGCATCAAACGAGCAGACAAAGCCCTCTTTGCGCGACGTATGGCCCCGCAGCTCATAGCTGCCCTGAAAACGTTCGAAGCCGGTAACGTCAATTTTCTGCACGTCCGAGTTATAGCGGCGAGCAGCCCGATCTTTACAGAGCGCTTCCATATTCAGTGAACGTTCCGGGCTCATTTTACCCTGCTGCGCTTTTTGCACAGGGGCTTCCTGTGGCGCACTGCATCCCGCCAGGATCAACAGCAGAAAGAGTGACGCCACACGCTTCATCATCATTTTTATTACCGCCCTGGTCAGTGGCTGTTATTTTTAGTATCAACGCTTTTATAGATTATGGTCCGGCATTCTGCGAATCTCGTGGCCTCCCGACAAGCCTGCGGAATAAAACTCAGAATTTTCCAAACGAAGACATTTGGACAATGGGAGTCACACTCAATTTACAGGGAATACGAGGAACTGATGCAGTCAAAAATTAACTGGATTGATAACCTGCGAGGAATAGCCTGTCTGATGGTGGTCATGATCCACACGACGACCTGGTATGTCACGAATGCGCACAGCATCAGCCCCGTTAACTGGGATATCGCCAATATTCTCAACTCTGCGTCGCGCGTCAGCGTGCCGCTGTTCTTTATGATTTCCGGCTTTCTCTTTTTTGGCGAGCGCAGCGCGCAGCCGAGGCACTTCATCCGCATCGCGGCCTGCCTGGGGTTCTACAGTGCCGTTGCCTTGCTCTATATCACTCTGTTCACCTCAATAAACGCCGGACTATCGCTGAAATACGTGCTGCAAAAACCGGTGTTCTACCACCTGTGGTTCTTCTTCGCCATTATCGTTATCTATCTGGTCTCCCCGCTCATCCAGGTAAAAAACGTCAGCGGTAAAATGCTGCTGGCCCTGATGGTGGTGGCTGGCATTATTGCCAACCCGAATACGCTCTCACAGAAAATCGACGGATTTGAGTGGCTGCCGGTCAATCTCTATATCAACGGCGATACTTTTTACTACGTGCTTTACGGCATGCTGGGGCGTGCCATCGGGATGATGGATACGCAAAAACGCGGTCTGAACTGGCTCTGCGGGGCGCTGTTTATCGCTGGGGTGGCGGTGATTTCACGCGGGACGCTGCACGAGCTGCAGTGGCGCGGCAATTTTGCCGATACCTGGTATCTGTATTGCGGGCCGATGGTCTTTATCTGTGCCGTCTCGCTGCTCACGCTCGCCAAAAACACCCTGAACGCGCGTCCCCTGCCCGTGCTGAGTCTTATCTCGCAGCACTCTCTCGGGATTTACGGTTTTCACGCGCTGGTGATCCACGCGCTGCGCACGAGAGGCATTGAGCTAAAAAGCTGGCCGGCGCTGGATATCGTCTGGATTTTTGCCGCCACGCTGGCGATCAGCCTGCTGCTGTCGATGCTGCTGCAAAAAATCGACGCTCGCCGCTTCGTCAGCTAATGCTTCGCTGCCGGGCGCGATGATACTGGCGCGGGGAGGAAAACCCTGCCGCCAGTGAAGCCTGCTCCACGCCGCGCCCCTGCAATAGCCACTGCTCCGCTACCGCCAGACGCAGTTGCTCCAGATAATCGCGAACGCTAATCCCTAAATGTGACTGAAAAAGCCGGGTGAGATGGCGCGGGCTGACGTGCGCCAGCGCGGCGATATCAGGCAAGCTCCACGTTTTTTGTGGCTCGGCCGTGAGCGCATCCTGCGCCCGATGAATCGCCGGATGAAGATGACTGCGGTAGCGTAGCCACGGGGAGAGCTGGGGATCGTCACCGGAACGGCGGAACCAGACCACCATCTCGCGCGCCACGGCCAGCGCCTTTTCGGGACCGCACAGGCGGTTAATCATATGCAGCGCCAGATCGATGCCAGACGTGATCCCCGCGCTGGTCCAGATGTTCTCATCCTGCACAAAGATGCGGTTTTCTTTAATCGTCGCCGTGGGAGCTGCGGTGCGTAAACGGCTGATAACGTCATGGTGGGTGGTGCACTGCCGATTGTTCAGCAGGCCCGACTTCGCCGCCAGTAAGGCTCCGGAACAGACGCACATCACCGTGATATCCCGGCGCTGAATGACCGGCTGCAGGCGCATCAGCCAGTGCTGGATCTGTAACGCCTGTGGTGTCGAAAACTGAGTGCGGGAGTCGCTCACGCCGGGCAATACCAGCAGGCTCCCCTCAGGAAGCCTTTCCGGTAGCGGCTGGATACCGCTCATCGTCAGGCCTATCGACGTCGGAACGTCCGGTTGCGGCCCAATGTAATGCAGACGAAACGCGTCGCCAGCCAGCACAAAGGTCTCTGCCGGGCCCGTCATATCTAATGACAGCACCCCGGGCAACATGACGAACCAGACGTCGATGCTCATTACAGTGACTCCAGCGTCTCCGCTACCGTTTTAATTTCGGCAAAACGCCCGGACAGTACCGTTTCGGTACGGTGGCGAATTTCCGCTGCACTCAGGGTAATGCCCCTGTACGTCATGGGGAACGTCAGCGTGGCCTCGCTAACAAAGGTCACAGCATAACCCAGATCGGATGCCACCCGGGCGGTGGTTTCGCAGCATTGCTCAGTGCGAATGCCGCAGATAATCAACTGGTTGATATCACGTTCACGCAGCCAGCGATCGAGCCCGGTATCCGTGAAGGCATTATGGACGTGTTTCTGGAAAACCACATCCGGCTGATGACGCAAAAAGGCCATGGGTTTAACAAAGCCGCTTTGCAGCGTGAAGGGGCCGTCTTCATCTACATGGAAAATATCAACGACCGGAATACCGCGCGCCTGGCAGCCTTCAATCAGCCCCAGCATCGCCTGCTGAAAGGCAGGAATGTCGTCCTCCTGCCAGTAATTGCGATGATGGAACGACTGCTGAGTATCAATATTGATGAGTGCAGTGCGTGACATGGTGGATCTCCTCGCCAGTGGGTGTGACACCATACTGGCAAGGAAATAAAGGCACGCACAGACCAAAAAAGGACATCCTCGTGCCGCGGTCGGACAAGCGTGTTTACGACATCAGCGGCAGCAGCAGCTGGTAGATTTTGCGGAACACGTCGCGCCTTTCCGCGTACCGCGCATGGTTTGCCGCGTCAGGGAAATGCGCCTGCTCAAGGGTAAGCTGCGGCAGCAGTTGCGAAAGCGGTTGTTCCGGATGAATGGCTATCTGCGCCAGACGCGCGGCGCCGAGCGCGGGGCCAACATCCCCTCCCGTACGAAAATCCAGCTGCAACCCGCTGATATCCGACAGCATTTGTCGCCAGTAAGGGCTTCGCGCACCGCCGCCAATCAGGGTGACGCTTGCGGGTTTCAGGCCGCAGTCATGGACCACGTCCATCCCGTCGGCCAGCGCATACCCCACCCCTTCCAGAACCGCACGCGCCAGTTCTGCCGGGCCATGCTGATGGGTTAAGCCAAAGAATACCCCTTTCGCTTCCGGGTTGTTGTGCGGCGTACGTTCTCCAGAAAGATACGGTAAAAACCAGACGGCACCCGCAGCGTCATCCGCCTGCTGTGCTGCGGCAATCAACGCAGGAACATCAGCCATCCCGGTCAGCTTCGCCGCCCAGTCCAGGCACGACGCTGCACTCAGCATCACCGACATCAAATGCCATTTTCCCGGAAGCGCATGACAGAAACTGTGCACAGCGCTTTCGGGATTACTGCGATAGCCGTCGCTGACGGCAAAATAGACGCCAGAGGTTCCCAGAGACAGCATCGCCTGCCCTGCCTCAACCATGCCGACGCCCACGGCACCCGCAGCGTTGTCACCGCCCCCGGCAACCACCGGTACGGCAGGCATATTCCAGCGTTCCGCAACGTCTGGCAGCAGTGTGCCTGTTACCTCGCTTCCTTCGAACAGCGCGGGCATGTGTTCACGGGTCAGGTGGCAGGCATCCAGCATCGCCTCGCTCCAGTCACGTTTCGCCACGTCGAGCCACATCGTGCCGGCGGCATCGGACATGTCGGAAGCAAAATCGCCCGTCATACGAAAGCGCAGATAGTCTTTCGGTAGCAGGACTTTCGCCACCTGCCGGAAAATATCCGGCTCGTGTCGCTGCACCCACAGCAGCTTGGGGGCGGTAAAGCCGGGCATCATCAGGTTGCCGGTAATCTCACGAGACGTGGGTACGCGCGCCTCGAGAAGCGCACACTCTTCCGCACAGCGGCCATCGTTCCAGAGAATGGCGGGTCGCAACACGCAATGTTCGCTATCCAGCAAGGTAGCACCGTGCATTTGACCGGCAATCCCCAGCGCTTTCACGTCACGCAGAGAATGCTGTTCACCTAACGCCTTGATTGCACGATCCGTTGCCTGCCACCACTGCTCCGGGTCCTGTTCCGACCACAGCGGATGCGGACGTGAAACCTGCAGCTTTTCCGTCTGCGTTGCTAACACCTCGCCCTGTTCGCTTAACAGGATGGCTTTCACACCCGATGTGCCAAGATCGATCCCGATATACATTACGGTGACTCCTTTAACAGAAATGCCCGGTGGCGCTAACGCTTACCGGGCCTACGTGCTGTTATTTATCGAACAGGTAGTGATTGACCAGATTTTCCAACAGCTCCTGGTGCCCGCTCTGGTGCTGCGGTGCCAGCTGATGTTGTTCAGCGTACTTCGCGATGTCCGCAAGTGATAACTGACCTTTCAAAATTTGCTGGCCCAGCTCACTGTTCCAGCCGCTGTAACGCTTCGCCACGCGTTTATCGAGCTCGCCGTCTTCAATCATACGTGCCGCCACTTTCAGCGCCAGCGCCATGGTGTCCATCGCGCCAATGTGGCCGTAGAACAGATCGTATTTGTCGGTGCTCTGGCGACGCACTTTGGCGTCAAAGTTCAGGCCGCCGGTAGTGAAACCACCCGCTTTGATGATTTCGTACATCACCAGCGCATTCTCTTCCACGCTGTTCGGGAACTGGTCTGTGTCCCAGCCCAGCTGCGCGTCGCCGCGGTTAGCATCGACCGAGCCAAAGATGCCCAGCGCAATCGCAGACGCGATCTCGTGGTGGAAAGAGTGGCCCGCCAGTGTGGCGTGGTTGGCTTCAATGTTCACTTTGATTTCTTTTTCCAGACCGAACTGCTTCAGGAAGCCATACACCGTCGCCACGTCGTAGTCATACTGATGCTTCGTCGGCTCCTGCGGCTTCGGCTCAATCAGCAGCGTGCCGCGGAAGCCAATTTTGTGCTTGTGGTCGACAACCATCTGCATAAAGCGGCCAATCTGCTCGCGCTCCTGACGCAGGTCGGTGTTCAGCAGCGTTTCATATCCTTCACGGCCACCCCAGAGGACATAGTTTTCGCCGCCCAGCTGATGCGTGGCATTCATTGCCGTCACCACCTGCGTGGCCGCCCAGCTAAACACTTCCGGATCCGGGTTGGTTGCCGCACCCGCGCCGTAGCGTGGGTTAGTGAAGCAGTTTGCCGTGCCCCACAGCAGTTTCACGCCGCTTTGCTGCTGCTTTGCAGCCAGTACATCCACCATCTGCGCAAAGTTGTTCAGATACTCTTTCAGCGATGCACCTTCCGGTGACACGTCGACGTCATGGAAGCAGTAGTACGGCACGTTCAGCTTGTGGAAGAACTCAAACGCCACATCGGCTTTGCGCTTTGCCAGTTCGATGGCCTCACCCGGCTGCTGCCATGGGCGGTCAAAGGATCCCACGCCGAACATATCGGCACCGTTCCAGCAGAAGGTATGCCAGTAACAGGCGGCAAAGCGCAGATGATCTTCCATGCGCTTACCCAGCACCAGCTCATCCGGGTTGTAGTGACGAAATGCTAAAGGATTGGTCGTTTTCGGGCCTTCGTAACGAACACGATCGAGTTGGTCGAAATAAGCTTGCATATTGAGCTCCATAATCAGGGTATGCGGCGAGTCGTTGATACAGGAGTAATAGTGAATAGACATTTTGGGTTGCTCAATTACGTTATTTCACACTGCTATTGAGAGAATGCACAACTGTGCGCTGGCTCGCAAAATAATGCGCAGACAAACTATTTTTCGGCGCGGATTCCAGAATCAAATGTAATTAAGACGTTACGTATTTTAAAATCCGATCGCGGTCATAAATTCAGAAATAAACCAAATATCGTAATGAGAAGATAAAAATCTGTAATTGCCAGCCCGCCTTTCCGCGTTAAAAATTTGCTGCGTCTCAGCAGTGAATGTTTCTTTTATCTCAGCAACACATACCCCTACAAAAAGGCCTACTAATTATGAAGATAAAGAACCTGCCCCTAACGCTCTGCACTACGCTCCTGCTTGCCAGTTTTGCCGGTCATGCCAAAGAGGTCAAAATTGGCATGGCGATTGACGACCTGCGTCTGGAGCGCTGGCAAAAAGATCGCGATATCTTTGTAAAAAAAGCGGAATCCCTCGGCGCAAACGTGTTTGTTCAGTCGGCTAACGGCAACGAAGAAACGCAAATGTCGCAGATCGAGAATATGATTAACCGTGGCGTCGATGTGCTGGTCATTATCCCCTATAACGGCCAGGTATTAAGTAACGTGGTAAAAGAAGCCAAACAAGAAGGCATAAAAGTGCTGGCTTATGACCGCATGATTAATAATGCGGACATTGATTATTATATTTCGTTCGATAATGAAAAAGTCGGCGAATTACAGGCACAAAGCCTGATCGACAAAGTGCCTCAGGGCAATTATTTCCTGATGGGCGGCTCTCCGGTGGATAACAACGCCAAGCTGTTCCGCGAAGGGCAAATGAAGGTCCTTAAACCGTACATCGACAACGGGAAAATTAAAGTGGTTGGCGATCAATGGGCCGACGGCTGGCTGCCAGAAAACGCGCTGAAGATTATGGAAAATGCGCTGACGGCCAACAACAACAAAATTGATGCGGTTGTGGCCTCCAACGATGCCACCGCAGGCGGTGCGATTCAGGCATTAAGCGCCCAGGGGCTGGCGGGTAAAGTCGCCATTTCTGGACAGGACGCCGATCTGGCTGGCGTAAAACGCATTATCGCAGGCACCCAAACCATGACGGTCTACAAACCGATTACCGAGCTTGCCAATACGGCGGCGGAAATCGCCGTGGAACTGGGCAATGGCAAGCAACCTAAAGCAGACGCAACGCTGAATAACGGGCTTAAAGACGTTCCGGCTCGCCTGCTCACCCCTATTGAAGTCAATAAAGAGAACATTGACGCCACCGTCATTAAAGACGGCTTCCACAAGAAGAGCGAACTGTAATCCGGCGCGGCCCCTGCTTTGCAGGGGCGCATCACGTTGTACTGTTCTTCCCTCGGTTTATGTGGAGCAGTTATGCCTTATTTACTTGAAATGAAAAGCATCACCAAGCGCTTCGGCACGGTGAAAGCCGTCGATAACGTCAGTCTCCGGTTGAACCCCGGCGAAGTCGTTTCGCTGTGTGGCGAGAACGGCTCAGGCAAGTCAACGTTGATGAAAGTGTTGTGCGGAATCTACCCGTATGGCAGTTACGAAGGCGAAATCGTTTTTGCTGGCGAAGTTATCCAGGCGACTCACATTCGTGATACCGAACGTAAAGGCATCGCCATCATCCACCAGGAACTGGCGCTGGTGAAGCATCTCACCGTGCTGGAGAACATTTTCCTTGGGGCCGAAATTTCCCGCCACGGCGTGCTGGATTACGACACCATGACGCTACGTTGTGAAAAGCTGCTCGCGCAGGTGAGCCTCAGCATTTCACCGGACACCCGCGTGGGCGACCTGGGACTGGGGCAACAGCAGCTGGTTGAAATCGCTAAAGCGCTCAATAAACAGGTCAGGCTGCTGATCCTTGATGAGCCCACGGCCTCGCTCACCGAACAGGAAACTGCGGTACTGCTCGATATCATTCGCGATCTGCAAAATCACGGCATCGCCTGCATCTACATTTCGCACAAACTGAACGAGGTTAAAGCCATTTCGGACACCATCTGCGTGATCCGCGACGGGCAGCACATCGGCACGCGTGAAGCCGCGGGCATGAGTGAAGATGACATCATCACCATGATGGTAGGACGCGAGCTGACGGCGCTCTACCCGAATGAGCCTCACACCAAAGGTGATGAAGTGTTGCGCGTGGAAAATCTGACTGCGTGGCACCCCGTTAACCGCCACATCAAGCG
Organism: Enterobacter sp. C6; assembly: GCF_008122455.1. Lineage (NCBI taxonomy): Bacteria > Pseudomonadati > Pseudomonadota > Gammaproteobacteria > Enterobacterales > Enterobacteriaceae > Enterobacter > Enterobacter sp. C6. The sequence continues at coordinate 107,695 of NZ_QPFW01000251.1, read as the reverse complement.
TGTGAATAACGTCTCGTTTTCTCTGCACAGCGGAGAAATTCTCGGTATCGCCGGGTTAGTCGGTGCCGGGCGCACGGAGGCCGTACAGTGTCTGTTTGGCGTGTGGCCAGGGCGCTGGGAGGGCACGATTTATATTGACGGCCAGCCGGTGAAAATCGACAACTGCCAGCAGGCGATCGCCCGCGGCATTGCCATGGTGCCGGAAGACCGCAAAAAAGACGGCATCGTGCCGGTTATGGCGGTGGGGAAAAACATTACGCTGGCGGCGCTCGATCGCTTCTCCGGCGCGCTGAGCAGCCTGGACGATGCCGCCGAGCAGCAGTGCATCCTTCAGTCACTCACCCGGCTGAAGGTCAAAACCTCCTCACCGGAACTGGCCATTGGCCGCCTGAGCGGCGGCAACCAGCAGAAGGCGATTCTGGCGCGCTGCCTGCTTCTCAATCCACGCATATTAATCCTTGATGAGCCGACGCGCGGAATTGATATCGGTGCCAAATATGAAATCTACAAACTGATTAATCAGCTTGTACAGCAAGGGATTGCCGTCATTGTCATTTCGTCTGAGTTACCCGAAGTGCTCGGCCTGAGCGACCGTGTGCTGGTCATGCACGAGGGAAAACTGAAAGCCAACCTGATTAACCAGAACCTGACGCAGGAGCAGGTGATGGAAGCCGCTTTAAGGAGCGAACGTCATGTCGAAAAGCAACCCGTCTGATATCAAAGTCGCCGTTCCGACGCCCGGTGCGTTCGCAGGGCTAAAAGCGCTGAACCTGCAGGTTTTCGTGATGATCGCGGCGATTATCGTCATCATGCTGTTCTTTACCTGGATGACCGATGGCTCGTACTTAAGCGCGCGTAACGTCTCCAACCTGCTCCGCCAGACCGCCATCACCGGCATTCTCGCCGTGGGCATGGTGTTCGTGATTATCTCCGCGGAAATCGACCTGTCGGTTGGTTCGATGATGGGGCTCCTCGGCGGCGTGGCGGCGATTTTTGACGTCTGGCTCGGCTGGCCGCTGCCGCTGACCGTGGCGGTCACGCTGGTATTGGGGCTGGTACTGGGAGCCTGGAACGGCTGGTGGGTAGCCTACCGTAAAGTGCCGTCGTTCATCGTCACCCTGGCAGGGATGCTGGCCTTCCGCGGGATCTTAATCGGCATCACCAACGGCACTACCGTCTCCCCGACCAGTGCAGCCATGTCGCAGATTGGCCAGAGTTATCTCTCAGATAGCGTGGGTTTTACCCTCGGTGTGATTGGGTTACTGGCCTTTGTTGCGTGGCAGTGGCGTGGACGTATGCGCCGTCAGGCGCTGGGGCTGGCGTCGCCAGCATCCACGTCGGTAGTGGGACGTCAGGCGCTCACGGCGGTCATTGTGCTGGGCGCCATCTGGCTTTTAAACGACTATCGCGGTGTCCCGACCCCTGTCCTGCTGCTGGCGCTTTTACTGCTGGGCGGCATGTTTATGGCCACTCGCACCGCGTTTGGCCGCCGTATTTATGCCATTGGCGGCAACCTTGAAGCGGCCCGCCTCTCGGGTATCAATGTCGAGCGCACCAAGCTGGCGGTCTTCGCCATTAACGGCCTGATGGTCGCTATCGCCGGATTGATCCTCAGCTCGCGTCTCGGAGCCGGCTCTCCCTCCGCCGGTAACATCGCCGAGCTGGATGCTATCGCCGCCTGCGTTATTGGCGGCACCAGCCTCGCAGGGGGTATCGGTAGCGTGGCGGGTGCGGTCATGGGGGCATTTATCATGGCGTCGTTGGATAACGGGATGAGTATGATGGACGTCCCGACGTTTTGGCAGTATATCGTCAAGGGGGCCATTCTTTTACTGGCAGTCTGGATGGACTCGGCCACCAAGCGACGGGCCTGATAACCGTATTGTGACTTAATTGGGAAGTGAGCCATGTTTGAAAAGCGTCACCGCATTACGTTGTTATTCAATGCCAACAAAGCCTACGACCGTCAGGTGGTGGAAGGCGTGGGTGAATATTTGCAGGCGTCGCAATCCGAATGGGATATTTTTATTGAAGAAGATTTTCGCACCCGTCTGGAGAACATCAAAGACTGGCTGGGCGATGGCGTCATCGCGGACTATGACGATCCCGTCATCGAGCAGTTGCTGACCGACGTCGACGTCCCGATAGTGGGCGTCGGCGGCTCCTACCATTCGCCCGAACACTATCCGCCGGTCCACTATATTGCCACCGATAACCATGCCCTGGTCGAGGCCGCCTTTCTCCATTTAAAAGAGAAAGGCGTCCATCGCTTCGCGTTTTATGGTTTACCCGCCACCAGCGGCAAGCGCTGGGCTGTTGAGCGTGAGCACGCGTTTTGCCAGCTGGTCGCGCAGGAGAAGTATCGCGGCGTGGTGTATCAGGGGCTGGAGACCGCGCCGGAAAACTGGCAGCACGCGCAAAACCGCCTGGCGGACTGGCTGCAAACGCTGCCGCCGCAAACCGGTATTATTGCCGTAACGGACGCCCGCGCGCGCCACGTGCTGCAGGTCTGCGAACATTTACACATTCCGGTGCCCGAAAAACTGTGCGTGATTGGCATTGATAACGAAGAACTGACCCGCTACCTTTCCCGCGTGGCGCTCTCCTCCGTTGCCCAGGGCACGCGTCAGATGGGCTATCAGGCGGCAAAGCTGCTGCATCGCCTGCTGGATAAAGAATCTCTGCCGCTTCAGCGCCTGCTGGTGCCTCCTGTTCGCGTCGTAGAACGTCGCTCAACCGATTATCGCTCCTTAAGCGACCCGGCCGTCATTCAGGCCATGCACTATATTCGCAACCACGCCTGCAAAGGGATTAAAGTCGATCAGGTGCTGGATTCGGTGGGCATTTCGCGTTCGAATCTGGAGAAGCGGTTCAAAGAAGAGGTGGGCGAAACCATTCATGCCGTTATCCATGCTGAAAAGCTGGAGAAAGCACGCAGCCTGCTCATCTCCACGTCACTGTCGATCAACGAAATCTCGCAGATGTGCGGTTACCCGTCCCTGCAATATTTCTATTCGGTGTTCCGCAAAGAGTATGACACCACGCCGAAGGAGTATCGGGATCGCCACAGCGAGGTGCTGATTTAGAAAAGAAAACGCCTTCCAGTGGAAGGCGTTTTTTTGAGATTACATATGGGCGGCGATTAAGCGCTGGTTATCCTGGTACATGGCGAACAGATAGTTGTTATAGCTCTGTCCCTTCGTCGAATAACCTTTCAGCTTGTGGATCATCGTACTTGCCGTCACTTCCTGGTCCGCTTTACGCAGCTGAGCGCGTGATTTACGGAACGATGAGTAGGCCGGGTGCGTATTCAGATTCACTACGTAGGCGCTGACGGAATCTTTCACAGATTCAAACTGCGAATAGCCTTTCACCTTGCCAGGGGCATTGTTACAACGACCTTTCACGCACTTCATGCCGAAAAGGTTGTTGTTGCTACGCGCAAGCTTAGAAGTCCCCCAGCCGCTTTCGGCAGCAGCCATGGTCGCAACCATGCTGCCCGGGATGATATCCACACGCTCAAGAAGAGCATTCCACGGCACACGACGGGTGTTACCGTTCCAGCTCAGCTTGTAGCGCTGCGTGATATCTTTCAGACGCGCGCGCTCTGACGGCGACCAGCGGCTATCGTACTGTTTGGAGATCAGCCAGTTACGATCCGCAGTAATCGCGGCATTTTGACTCGTGATGTAAGGCATTACCGTCCGGAGAAACGCTTTTTTCCTTGGTGTTCCGGAAGGGTATTTTCGCAAATCAGGAAGTGAACTACTCTTTGCACTATTGCGAGAATACTCTTGTTTACTGCTAACCTTACTACTTGTCGTCTTTATTACGTGGGCTTTCTTACTCGTTGTATCCGTGTGCGTCTTCGCAAGCACCTCACCCGAAAATGCCGTGGTGAGTAACATGAGTATCGCAGCCCCATATCGTCGAATGGGAGTCGATATCATTAGGTCTCCTGGTCGGATGTAATCATCCCAACACCTTATTTTTTTCACAAATTTGAGAGCGGAATCTCAAATCATATCAAAAATAGACTTCAAGAGCACGTATAGAAATAGTCCAATTCCGAAACTATGTCACCTGAAACTTGCTCATAAAAACATCATTTCTGAAAATATGTGTGCGTTCTCGCAGATAACTGCCTAATTTTGCGCAAGATCACTCATCCTCACGCATCCTCCCGGCAGAAAGCGACAGGGGATGAGTTTTTCCCCTCTGCCTGCTGGCACACTGGTCAAAAATGCCGCGACAGGAAAAAGGAATGAAACGCACCGCATTAGCCTTTCTGATGTTACCCGCACTGGCATATGCCGACTGGTCATCGCCGGGGTTTAGCGCATTTAGCGCCGAAGGCACCGGAGTCTTCACCAGCCAGGCAAAGCTTGCGAAGGGTACGCGTCCTCTTACGCTGAGTTTTGACAAGACGTGCTGGCAGCCCACAGGCGCGATAAAACTCAATGAGATGCTGTCGCTCAAGCCCTGTGACGGCACACCGCCGCAGTGGCGACTTTTCCGCGACGGCGACTACCAGATGCGGATTGATACCCGCTCCGGCACGCCCACCCTGCTGCTGACGATTCAGAGTGCCGCAGAACAGCCGGTTGCAAACGTCATCCGCCAGTGTCCGAAGTGGGACGGTAAGCCGCTGACGCTGGACGTCAGCCATACCTTCCCGGAAGGCTCCGTCGTGCGCGACTACTACAGTAAACAGACGGCGACCGTACAAGATGGGAAAATCACCCTGCAGCCAGCCGCCAACAGTAACGGCCTGCTGCTGCTTGAGCGCGCCGAAACCGACAAGCCGGCACCGTTTAGCTGGCAAAATGCCACCGTCTATTTTGTACTGACCGATCGCTATGTGAATGGCGACCCGAGCAACGACAACAGCTATGGCCGCCATAAAGACGGCATGCAGGAGATTGGCACGTTCCACGGTGGCGATCTAAAGGGGCTGACCAGCAAGCTCGATTACCTGCAGCAGTTGGGGGTGAATGCGCTCTGGATAAGCTCCCCGCTTGAGCAGATCCACGGCTGGGTAGGCGGCGGAACCAAAGGTGATTTCCCGCATTACGCCTATCACGGCTACTACACCCAGGACTGGACAACGCTCGACGCCAATATGGGAACTGAAGATGATTTACGCCAGCTTGTCGACGAAGCGCACAAGCGCGGGATCCGCGTTCTTTTCGATATCGTCATGAACCACGTTGGTTATGCCACGCTGGCAGACATGCAGGAATATCAGTTTGGTGCCCTGTACCTGCAGGGTGATGAGCTGAAAAAGACGCTGGGAGAACGCTGGACGGACTGGAAGCCGGGCGCAGGCCAGACCTGGCACAGCTTTAACGACTACATCAACTTTAGTGACAAAGCCGCATGGGAAAAATGGTGGGGTAAAAAGTGGATCCGCACCGACATCGGTGATTACGATAACCCCGGCTTCGATGATTTAACCATGTCGCTGGCATTTCTGCCGGATCTGAAAACGGAATCCACGACGCCTTCCGGATTGCCAAACTTTTACCAACACAAGCCCGATACCCACGCGAAGGCCATCAAGGGATATACCCCGCGCGACTACCTTACCCACTGGCTCAGCCAGTGGGTCCGTGACTACGGCATCGACGGTTTCCGGGTGGATACGGCTAAACACGTTGAGCTTGCGGCCTGGCAACAGCTGAAAGACCAGGCAAGCCAGGCGCTGGCCGCCTGGAAAGGCGCGAACCCGGACAAAAAGCTCGACAACGCACCGTTCTGGATGACCGGGGAATCCTGGGGCCACGGGGTGATGCAAAGCGATTATTACCGCCACGGTTTTGATGCGATGATCAACTTTGACTATCAGGAGCAGGCGGCAAAAGCGGTGGATTGCCTGGCCGATATGGATCTCACCTGGCAGCAGATGGCGGAGAAGCTGCAAAGCTTCAACGTGCTGAGCTATCTCTCATCACACGATACGCGTCTGTTCCGCGAAGGAGGCCAGCGCGCGGCGGAGCTGCTCCTGCTGGCACCGGGCAGCGTGCAGATTTACTACGGCGATGAATCTGAACGTCCGTTCGGGCCGACAGGCTCCGACCCGCTGCAGGGTACCCGGTCAGATATGAACTGGCAGGACGTCACGGGCAAGCAGGCCCTAACCGTCGCCCACTGGCAAACGCTGGGTCAGTTCCGTGCCCGCCATCCGGCGATCGGTGAAGGCAAACAAACCACGCTGTCGCTGAAAGAGGGGTATGGCTTCGTGCGCGAGCACAAGGGCGATAAGGTGATGGTGGTATGGGCGGGTAATCAATAATTATCCCCCTCACCCTAACCCTCTCCCCGCAGGGGAGAGGGAACCGTACGGCGCCGTCTTTTCCCCCTCGCCCCTTTGGGGAGAGGGCCGGGGTGAGGGGAAAAGCACCAGAACTATTCACTACCCAAATCCACTCCCGCCCTATAAAACAACAAATCCGACCACATCACCCGATTTGCACCAGCACGGTGCTAGCGTTATGGTTACCCACTTTCAAAATAAGCTCGACAGATCACCTGCTATGACGTTTTCACTTTTCGGCGACAAATTTACCCGCCATTCAGGCATTACTCGCCTGATGGAGGACCTCAACGACGGGCTGCGCACACCGGGCGCAATCATGCTCGGCGGCGGAAACCCGGCTCAAATCCCGGAGATGACGACCTATTTCCAGACGCTGCTCGCTCAGATGCTGGAAAGCGGCAAAGCAACCGATGCGCTTTGCAATTACGACGGCCCGCAGGGTAAAACCGAGCTGCTGGCACTCCTCGCCGAAATGCTGCGTGACGAGCTGGGTTGGGATATCGAACCACAGAATATTGCACTGACAAACGGCAGCCAGAGCGCGTTTTTCTACTTGTTTAACCTGTTCGCAGGACGTCGCGCCGACGGCACCACCAAAAAAGTGCTGTTCCCGCTGGCACCGGAGTATATCGGCTACGCCGATTCCGGCCTGGAAGAGGATCTGTTCGTCTCCGCGCGCCCGAACATTGAGCTGCTGCCGGAAGGCCAGTTCAAATATCACGTCGATTTTGAACACCTGCATATTGGCGAAGAGACGGGCATGATCTGCGTATCGCGCCCGACTAACCCAACGGGCAACGTGATCACTGATGACGAACTGATGAAGCTGGATGCGCTGGCAAATCAGCACGGCATCCCGCTGGTGATCGATAACGCCTACGGTGTACCGTTCCCGGGCATTATCTTCAGCGAAGCACGTCCGCTGTGGAACCCGAACATTGTCCTGTGCATGAGCCTCTCTAAGCTGGGTCTGCCGGGCAGCCGCTGCGGCATCATCATCGCCAATGAGAAAATCATCACCGCCATCACCAATATGAACGGCATTATCAGCCTTTCTCCGGGCGGCATTGGCCCGGCGATGATGTGCGAAATGATCAAACGCAAGGACCTGCTGCGTCTGTCGAATGACGTGATCAAGCCTTTCTACTACCAGCGCGTTCAGGAGACGATCGCGACACTTCGTCGCTACTTGCCGGAAGAACGCTGCCTGATCCACAAGCCGGAAGGGGCAATTTTCCTGTGGCTGTGGTTTAAGGATTTACCTATCACCACCGAACTGCTTTACCAGCGCCTGAAAAAGCGCGGCGTACTGATGGTGCCGGGCGATTATTTCTTCCCGGGTCTGGATAAGCCGTGGCCGCATACCCATCAGTGCATGCGCATGAACTACGTCCCCGATCCGGAAAAAATCGAAGCGGGTGTTAAAATTCTCGCCGAAGAGATCGAAAAAGCCTGGCGCGAAGGAAATTGTTAAATAATAAGGCTCTTCAAATGAAGAGCCTTATTTTTCCGTGATCTGAATCTTATATTAAGGATATATCCTGTAGCGTTTAATTTATCATCTCTCTTGAGTTTCCTTAGGAATATTCCTTTAATTTATGCTCACTAACTTCTCCGCCAATAATTAAGCATCAGTTAAAGATCTTAACTTATTGTTATTTTGAAATAACCACCTGCAACACCGCAAAATACCTTATTAAGTCACTTTCATGCATATTTAAAAATACTGCATATACTCACTAATACGCCGCTCGGCGTTCTTTTGCGTGGAGTATTCATATGCTACCTAATAATGTTAGTCGCATCAGCGCTATTGCTGTTGCGGTACTGCTCGCGTTCTCTCTTTCTGCCTGTAGTGGAAGCGGTGGCGGCTCTCATCACTCAACGGCCAAAAATAACCCTGCGACTGGAAGCAGCAGCGGCTCAGGTGATGGAAGTGGCTCGACCGCGAGCAATGGCGGTTCGGGCAGCAACGGCTCGGGTACCGGGACAGGCGCGGGTGGCGGAACGGGTTCTGGATCAGGATCGGGCTCAGGAGGCAATGGCAGCGGAGGAACCGGAACAGGCAACACGGGCGGTGGCGGAACCACTACCGCAGGCGCAAATACCATACTGGGTGATGCCGGTAAAACAGTAACCAGCGTCGGCTCTACGGTGGATGGTCTTGGAAGCCAGCTGCCGACAAATAATCCCGTCACGTCAACCGTTTCAACCACCGTCAGCGGTGTTGGCAGTGCTGTGTCCACCGTGGGGACAGGCGTCACGACTGGCGTTGGCGATCCAAACAACGCGAACGGTGTGGGCACAACGGTCAAAGGCGTGACCACGTCGGTCACCTCCCTTGGCAATACCGTCTCAACGGTAGGCACGGGCCTGGCGAGCTCCACTTCCGGAACACCGGTCAGCGGTGTAACTGGCCTGACGGGCAGCGTGGTCAACAGTACCGGGCAACTGGTCAGTAACACCGGCACGGGTCTCACCAACACGGTAAGCAGCCCTGCGGTCACTCAGGTAACAACCGATACCACGACCGTGGCTAACAAGACGCTGGGCGGAGTACAGGGCGTGACGCAAAGCGTGGGCACCACGACGGGTCTCGGCACACCGGTCAACGGTCTGCTGACCCAGGTGGGTAACACCGTGAGCGGCGTGGGGGCCAACGTCAGCAACAGTAATAGCGGGCTTAACGGCGCGGGTCAGGTCGTCCAGAACGTCGGCCAGACGGTGACGGATAGCGGCACGCTGGTTAAACCCGCCACCTCGACGACCGGAGGAGGATCAGGCGCTCTCACAGCTAATGCAAACGTGGCGGCCACGAACAACAGTCTGGGTGCAACGGTCAATACGACCCTCAATACCCTGACGTCGGGCGTTACGGCCACCGCAACAACACATTAACCACCGGTCAAACAGTAATCTGCTTATTGTCATTCTGCGCCCCTGGTTCAGGGGCGCTTTATACGGCGACACTCCCCCTAACCGGGAATGATGAACAGGGATAGCGCGATGAAACACCACTTCCTTTTTTCGCTGACGGGGCTGGTTGTGCTGAGCATGGCCCGCGCCGATACACTGCCCTCTATTATTAACCCTGATAACCCGGCGCAAGTTTCGCGTAACGTTGCCCCAGAACAAACTGAGGCTGTCCCCCAGCCGAAAGTCAAAATAGAAAAACCGCAGTCAACGCTGACGCCTGAAACGCCCATTACCATTCATCACATTCAGTTTATTGGCGGAACGCGTTATCCCTTGCAGGAATTGCTTCAGCCCTTCAGGCCGTACGCCGGAAAAACCGTGCCGCTAAAAACGCTCACGGGGCTGGTAAATGATATTACGGCGCTCTATAAGGCCGACGGTTTTCCGCTCTCCTATGCCTGGCTGCCGGATGATAATTTCCAGCAGGGCAATATTAAAATTGTTCTGGTTGAAGGGTATGTCGCTCACAGCGACATCACCAGTAATAACCCTCATATCGCCGAGCGTCTTAAACGATTGTCAGAAAAAATCATGGCGGAAAAACCGCTGTCACAGGATACGTTCGATCGCTATAGCCAGCTGATGACCCGTACCCCTAACGTTCCGGTCACGGCCAATGCGCAGCTGCCAACCAATATCTATGGCGCGGCGGCGATGCAGATAACCGGTAATCAGGAGCGGAGCTGGAATATCGCTTCCACCATCGATACCCGTAAAGGGCAAGATTTAATGATGCTGAACGGCACGCTCAGCAACATGACAAGCTATGGCGATCAGCTTGGTGTGGCCACGCTTGTACCGTTAGATAGCAACACGCGAAAAAACTATGTCGGTCTCAACTGGCAGCAGTTTTTAAACGATGAAGGGCTGACCATGCAGCTAAAAGGCAGCTATTACCGTGAAGATCCGCGAGATTTTTCTCCCCTGCTCTCTTTGCCGAACAATATCAAAGTCGATTCGAAGCAAAAAACAACGCAATACAACGGGGGCGTGACGTTTGGCTATCCCCTGCTGCTGACGCAAAAATCACAAATTAATCTGACCGGCGGTTTTGATTACACCGACCGCCAGGATGATTATGCCCTGCAGGCCAGACTGCAGGGCAAAACCTATAGTCTGAACTCCGTCAACCAACACGCGCGTTATCCCGCGCTGGAAGTGGGCATTAATGGTGCACATCAATTCACAACCGCCAGCATCAGCGGCAGGCTCAACGTCCGTCAGGGTATTGATGCGATGGGTGCGGATATCGTCTCAGCTCCTAAACCCGATATGAATTTTACGCTCACAAAAAGCTATCTGGACGCTGCCTGGCTGTTTGCCGACAAATGGCGGCTATCAACGTCCTGGGAGGGAGACTGGTCAAATAACACGTTGCCGGAGCCCGAACGCGTTAGCTTTGGTGCCCAGCGCTTTGGCCGTGGATACCAGGACAGTGAAGCAAGCGGTGATTACGGCTATGGCGGGCAGGTAGAACTGCGCTATATCCAGATGCGAAAAGAGAGCACCTGGCTTGCCACAATCCAGCCCTACATCCTGGCCGATACCGCGCAAACCTGGTTTAACACCTCCGGTTTGCCTCATCAACGGCTCGGGTCAGTGGCGACCGGGGTGATGATAGGCGATACGCGCCACTATAGCGTCACGGTGGAGGCGGCAAGACCCGTCGGGGATGTTCCGACAGACAGTCGCAACAGAGACTGGCGCTACAGTCTGACGTTCACGTGGAATTTCAATAAAATGCAGTAAGCTTTTCAGCCCGAATACTGGCAGGATCAACGCAGCGCAGCGCGTGGGTTGGACAGGCCTCCACGCAGGCCGGTCCGCCTTCGCGATGCGCACATAAATCACATTTCAGCGCCTGCGCTCTATTTCCCTCCAGACGAACCTGCATCGCCCCAAACGGACAGGCCACCACACAGCTTTTGCACCCAATGCAGCGCGTCTGCTCAACGAGCCAGGTGCCCGCCGTACGGCTGATGGCATGGGTTGGGCAGACGTTAGCACAGGGCGCGTCCTCGCACTGATGGCAACCCACCGCCGTAGTGTAGGCGTCCCCCTTCACCACCCGAAGGCGGGAGGTGAAAGTCTGTGCGGTGAAGTCGTCCTGATGCGCAACCGCGCAGGCCACTTCGCAGGTGCGGCATCCGATGCATTTTCCCGCATCCGCCATGATAAATCGGTTCATCAGTTACGCCTCGCGCACGTTAAAACCCAGCTCTTTTGAGATAGCCTCTGCCGTTTCGCGCAGCGGTTTGAGCAGGTTCTTCTCACCCACCTGCTTCATGCGCGACGTCGACAGCGAAATGGAGATCGCATACGGGACGCGGCCGTGGATATCAAACACCGGCACGGCAATACAGGAAACGCCCAGCTCGTTCTCTTCTTTGTCCATCGCCATGCTGCGATCGCGAATTTCCGCCAGCTCATCATACATCGCGCTCAGCTCAGTGATGGTGTTGCGCGTCAAAGGTTGGATCTGTTCCTGATGGCTCTCCCAGTAGCTCGCCACGTAATCCTGATGACCAAACGCCATGTAGATCTTGCCCATTGCGGAGCAGTAGAGCGGCATATGCTGGCCGATATAGGCGCGCGTGCGCAGCATACCGGTTGTCGGTTCGAGCTTGTAAATCAGGATCGCGTGGTCGTCTTCCCGGCTGGAGAAATTCACCGTCTCGCCGGTCGCAATGTTCAGCGCTTCGAGGTGCGGAGCGGCCACGTGAATGATATTCAGCGACGACAGCGCCTTTTGCCCGACGGCGATAAATTTGGTGGTCAGGCGATAGCTGCCCGCCGCGGGTGCCGGGGTCACGTACCCGCACGACTGTAGCCCCTGCAGCAAGCGGTGCACGGTGCTCTTATTCAGCCCCGCCAGTTCCGATAAATGCGCAAGTGGACACCCGTTCGGATAGTTGCTGAGGATCTCAATCAGCATCAGGCCGCGAAACAAGCTCTGGCTGCCTGCTGGCCTCTCTTTCTCTTGCGTCATTTCGCTCTCTTTCATGCTCATTACATGGCTCCTGTTTAGCGCGTCCTGATGGTAGCGCAAAGTGTGGGTCAGTTCACGATCTCAACAGAAAAAACACAACCAGTTGATTTTAATCGATTTTGAAAAACATGAATGTCGTTGATCTGACAAAATTTGATCGCTATATTTGAAATCAGATTTCGCATAGTGAAATTTAGCGATAAAAAAGCACTCGCACTTGCCCTTAAAAGAACAGGAGAACAGGGATGAAAGTGACTTTCGAAGAGTTGAAAGCGGCGTTTAATCGGGTTCTGCTCGATCGCGGCGTGAAAGCGGAAACCGCAGACGCCTGCGCCGACATGTTCGCTCGCACCACGGAGTCCGGCGTCTATTCGCATGGTGTGAACCGCTTCCCGCGCTTTATTCAGCAGCTTGATGCAGGCGATATCATTCCCGACGCCCAGCCCAAACGGGTGATGACATTAGGCGCCATCGAACAGTGGGATGCCCAGCGCTCCATTGGCAACCTGACGGCGAAAAAGATGATGGATCGCGCCACCGAGCTGGCGTCCGACCACGGCATTGGTCTGGTGGCACTGCGTAACGCGAACCACTGGATGCGCGGCGGCAGCTACGGCTGGCAGGCGGCGGAGAAGGGCTATATCGGCATTTGCTGGACCAACTCGATTGCCGTGATGCCCGCGTGGGGATCAAAAGAGTGCTGTATCGGCACCAACCCGCTGATCGTGGCTATTCCCTCTAACCCGATCACCATGGTCGACATGTCGATGTCAATGTTCTCCTACGGCATGCTGGAGGTGAATCGCCTGGCCGGGCGCGAGCTGCCGGTCGACGGCGGCTTTGACGACGAAGGTAACCTCACCCGAGAGCCGGGCGTGATCGAGAAAAACCGCCGCATTCTGCCCATGGGCTATTGGAAAGGGTCCGGCTTATCCATCGTGCTCGACATGATCGCCACCCTGCTCTCCAACGGATCTTCCGTCGCGGAAGTGACCCAGGACAACAGCGACGAGTATGGCGTGTCGCAGATCTTTATCGCCATCGAGGTGGATCGCCTGATCGACGGTCCAACCCGCGATGCCAAACTGCAGCGCATTATGGACTTCGTTACCACCGCGCAGCGGTCAGATGAAAACGTTGCCGTCCGCCTTCCGGGGCATGAATTCACGCGCCTGCTGGAAGAGAACCGCCGCGACGGCATCACCATCGACGACAGCGTGTGGGCGAAAATCCAGTCTCTGTAAGGAGTGGGCCATGATATTCGGACATATTTCCCAGCCAAATCCGTGTCGCCTGCCGCAGGCGATTGAAAAAGCGCTTAATTTTCTGCGCACGACGGATTTCACCACCCTGGCGCCAGGCGTAGTAGAAATTGAAGGTCGCAACATTTTTGCTCAGGTTCTCGACCTGACGACAAAGGAACCGCACGAGAACCGCCCGGAAGTGCACCGCCGCTATCTGGATATTCAGTTTTTGGCGTGGGGTGAAGAGAAAATCGGTATCGCTATTGATACCGGCAATAACGAAATAAGCGAATCATTGCTGGAACAGCGCGATATTATTTTTTATCACGACAGTGAAAATGAATCGTTTATCGAAATGATACCCGGCAGCTATGCCCTATTTTTCCCGCAGGATGTACACCGTCCTGCCTGTATTAAAAACAAGGAAACTGCAATTCGTAAAATTGTGGTGAAAGTGGCAATCAGCGAATTAGATTAATTTTCTGATAAATACAGGAATGCGAAATGACCAACACCGGTTTTATTATTGGTGCGTACCCCTGCGCACCCTCGTTTCACCAGAAAGGGGAACAAGAAGAACAAACCTTCTGGCGGGAACTTTCCGACACGCCGAATATTCGCGGGCTGGAACAGCCGTGCCTTGAAAATCTTCATCCTCTTGGCGACGAATGGCTGTTCCGCCATACGCCGGGTGAATGGCAAATTGTGGTCACGGCAGTGATGGAAACCATGCGCCGCCGCGGTATCAACAGCGCATTTGGCCTGGCGTCAGCCGACGAAACGCAGCGTAAAGCATGTATAGACTTTTACCGGCATCTGCACCAGAAAGTTAACGCCGTGAACGCCCGTTATCCGGGCAAAGTGATAGCCCTGGAAATGCAGGCAGCCCCGCAGGCGGGCAATGTTTCCGTCGAACAGGCCACCGAGGCGTTTTCCCGCTCCATCCGTGAAATTACAGGCTGGGACTGGGGCTGCGATCTGGTGCTGGAACACTGCGATGCCATGAACGGCCCGGCACCGCGCAAGGGTTTCCTGCCCTTAGAGCAGGTGCTGGAGGTGGTGAAAGAGACGGATATCAGCGTCTGCATCAACTGGGCGCGTTCGGCCATCGAAGGCCGTAACACCACCCTTCCGCTTGACCATGTGCAGGCCGCGCTCAATGCCGGGAAACTGGGTGCATTGATGTTTTCGGGCACGACCACCCACGGGGAGTACGGAGAATGGCAGGATCTGCACGCGCCGTTTTCCTCATTCTGTGCCGACAGTTTGATGACAACTGAACACGCAAAATCACTCTTTACTGCGGCGAGCGCCGCAACGTTGAAATTCTCCGGTATTAAATTACTGGAAATAAATGCTAATGCTGATGTCAGCCATCGCATCGCCATTTTACGCGACGGTATCAGCGCAATGAATAAAGCAACGCAATAACAATAAGAAAAATTTATTCCGGTTACCTTACTGAGAGATTAACTATGAATATTTCTACTCATGCTCTACATGCGGACATTCCGCGCCAGCGCTGGCTAAGAATCATTCCTCCCATTCTTATCGCCTGCATTATTTCATATATGGACCGCGTGAATATCGCATTTGCGATGCCGGGTGGTATGGATGAAGAATTAGGTATTACCGCAACAATGGCAGGCCTGGCGGGTGGGATCTTCTTTATCGGCTACCTGTTCCTGCAGGTTCCCGGCGGCAAGATTGCCGTGCACGGCAGCGGCAAGAAGTTTATCGGCTGGTCGCTGGTTGCCTGGGCGGTGATCTCTGTGCTTACGGGTCTCGTGACGAATCAGTATCAGCTGCTGGTGCTGCGCTTCTTACTCGGCGTGGCGGAAGGCGGGATGCTGCCCGTTGTGCTCACCATGATCAGCAACTGGTTCCCGGACGCCGAGCGCGGTCGCGCCAACGCGATTGTGATCATGTTCGTGCCCATCGCCGGGATCATCACCGCCCCGCTGTCGGGCTGGATCATCACCGCGCTCGACTGGCGCTGGCTGTTCATCATTGAAGGTTTAATGTCCGTCGTTGTGCTGGTGCTGTGGGCGTTCACCGTGTACGACCGGCCGCAGGAAGCGCGCTGGATTTCAGAGGCGGAGAAAAACTATCTGGTGCAAACGCTGGCGGCGGAGCAGCAGGCCATCGCTGGCAAAGAGGTGAAAAACGCGTCGCTCGGCGCAGTGCTGTCCGACAAAACCATGTGGCAACTGATCGCCCTGAACTTCTTCTATCAGACCGGGATTTACGGCTACACGCTCTGGCTGCCGACCATCCTGAAAGAGCTGACGCACACCAGCATCGGTCAGGTGGGCATGCTCGCCATCCTGCCTTACATCGGGGCCATTGCGGGCATGTTCCTGTTCTCCACGCTCTCTGACCGCACCGGCAAGCGCAAGCTGTTTGTCTCCCTGCCGTTGATTGGCTTCGCGCTCTGCATGTTCCTCTCCGTGGCGCTGAAAGAGAGTACCTGGCTGGCCTATGCCGCACTGGTGGGCTGCGGGTTCTTCCTGCAATCCGCCGCGGGCGTCTTCTGGACCATTCCGGCGCGACTGTTCAGCGCAGAGATGGCGGGCGGCGCGCGCGGCGTGATCAACGCCCTGGGCAACCTCGGTGGCTTCTGCGGCCCGTATGCGGTTGGGGTGCTTATCACCCTGTACAGCAAAGATGCGGGCGTCTACTGCCTGGCCGTTTCACTCGCCCTGGCGTCGCTGCTGGCTCTGCTGTTACCGGCGAAATGCGATGCCGGAGCAGAGCCTAATCCCACGGTGACTCCACACAAGCGTGCGGCCTGATGCCCTCACCCCAGCCCTCTCCCACAGGGAGAGGGAGAAAACCGAACCGTAGGCCGGGTAAGCGAAGCGTCGCCCGGCCAATAAGTGAGATGAAGATGAGTGAAAAAGAGCCCTTCTGGCTGGGTATCGATTGTGGCGGTACTTATCTGAAAGCCGGTTTATACAACAGCCAGGGCAAGGAAGTCTGTATCGAACGTCGCTCCGTCGCCACGCTCAGCCCGCGAGCGGGCTACGCCGAGCGGGATATGCATGAGTTGTGGCAGCACTGCCACGCTACCGTCGCCGCGTTGCTCAAACATTCAGGCGTAAACGGCAACCAGATTAAAGGCGTCGGCATTTCTGCTCAAGGCAAGGGACTGTTTCTGCTCGATAAACAGGACCAACCGCTGGGTAACGCCATACTCTCCTCCGATCGCCGTGCGCTGGAGATTGTGCAGCGCTGGCAGCAGGACGGCATTCCCGAAAAACTCTACCCGCATACGCGCCAGACGCTGTGGACCGGGCACCCGGCCTCGCTTCTGCGCTGGGTCAAAGAGAATGAGCCGCAGCGCTATCAGCAGATTGGTAGCGTAATGATGGCGCACGACTATCTGCGCTGGTGCCTGACCGGCGTGAAGGGCTGTGAAGAGAGCAACATCTCCGAGTCCAATCTCTACAACATGAATACCGGGAAATACGACCCACAGCTTACGCGCTGGCTCGGTATCAGCGAGATTGACGGCGCCCTGCCGCCGATTGTCGGTTCAGCAGAAATCTGCGGGGAAATCACCGCTCAGGCAGCCGCCCTTACCGGTCTCGCGGCGGGCACGCCCGTCGTGGGTGGACTTTTTGATGTGGTTTCCACCGCGCTCTGCGCCGGACTGCAGGACGAGCACACGCTGAACGCCGTGCTGGGCACCTGGGCCGTCACCAGCGGTATCGCCAGTGCGCTTCGCAACAACGAACCCTTCCCGTATGTCTATGGCCGCTACGTGCATCCGCAGCAGTATATCGTTCACGAAGCCAGCCCCACCTCGTCCGGCAACCTTGAGTGGCTCACCGCACAGTGGGGTGACATGTCGTTCAGCGAGATCAACCACGCCGTCGCCAGCCTGCCGAAAGCCGAAAGCGATGTGTACTTCCTGCCGTTCCTCTACGGCAGCAACGCCGGGCTGGAGATGACCAGCGGCTTCTACGGGATGCAGGCGCTACACACCCGCGCGCACCTGCTACAGGCGGTTTATGAGGGCGTGGTGTTCTGCCACATGACCCACCTCAACCGCATGCTTGAGAGCTTTACTCAGGTGCAGGCGCTGCGCGTGACGGGTGGCCCAACCCATTCGGACGTGTGGATGCAAATGCTCGCGGACGTCAGCGGGCTGGCCATTGAGCTGCCGCAGGTGGAAGAGACGGGGTGTTCCGGCGCGGCGCTGGCGGCGATGGTGGGTACCGGTGTGTTCACCGACTTCCACTCAGCACAGCGTGCACTCAAACATGACATCCGGGTCATCGAGCCCGACATGCGCGCCCATGCGGCCTATCAGCGCAAGTATCACCGCTATCAGCTACTGATTTCAGCACTACAGGGCTATCACGCCCGAGTTAAGGAGAACAACCTATGAGCCGACCATTACTGCAGCTGGCACTCGACCATACCTCTCTTCAGGCCGCGCAGCGTGATGTCGCGACGCTTGCCGATCACGTCGATATCGTCGAAGCGGGCACCATTTTGTGCCTGACCGAAGGACTGAACGCCGTGCGCGCCCTGCGTCAGCAGTGCCCGGATAAAATCATCGTTGCGGACTGGAAAGTGGCCGACGCCGGAGAAACGCTGGCAGAACAGGCGTTTGGCGCGGGCGCGAACTGGATGACCATCATCTGCGCCGCCCCGCTGGCCACCGTTGAACGAGGCCACGAGGTGGCCCTGCGCCGCGGCGGTGAAATCCAGATGGAGCTCTTTGGCAACTGGACGCTGGACGATGCGCGCGCGTGGCATCACGTCGGCGTGAAACAGGCAATCTACCACCGCGGGCGCGACGCACAGGCGAGCGGTCAGCAGTGGGGTGAAGCGGATCTCGCGAAAATGAAAGCGCTCTCCGACATCGGTTTACAGCTTTCGATTACCGGCGGTATCACCCCCGCCGACCTGCCGCTGTTTAAGCAGATCAACGTTAAAGCCTTTATTGCCGGGCGCGCGCTGGCAGGCGCCGTCAATCCGCCGCAGGTGGCGCAGGCATTCCATTCGAATATTCGCGACATCTGGGGAGCGTAACCATGCGTCAGCATCCGTTAGGGATTTACGAAAAAGCGCTGCCAAAAGATCTCTCCTGGCCCGAGCGGCTGGTACTGGCGAAAAGCTGCGGGTTCGATTTTGTCGAGATGTCGGTCGATGAAACCGACGAGCGATTATCGCGCCTCGACTGGAGCACCACGCAGCGTGCCTCTCTGGTTGAAGCGATGCTGGAAACCGGGGTGTCTATCCCGTCCATGTGTTTGTCTGCCCACCGTCGCTTCCCGTTTGGCAGCCGCGATGAAACCGTGCGCCTACGCGCCCGCGAAATCATGACCAAAGCCATCAGGCTGGCGCGTGACTTAGGCATTCGCACCATCCAGCTTGCGGGTTATGACGTGTACTACGAAGAGCACGACGAAGGCACGCAGCAGCGCTTTGCCGACGGGCTGGCGTGGGCGGTAGAGCAGGCCGCCGCCGCGCAGGTGATGCTGGCGGTGGAAATCATGGATACCGCGTTTATGAACTCCATCAGCAAATGGAAAAAGTGGGACGACATGCTCGCCTCACCGTGGTTCAGCGTTTATCCGGACGTTGGCAACCTGAGCGCATGGGGCAACGACGTCACCGCCGAGCTGACGCTGGGCATTGACCGCATTGCGGCTATTCACCTGAAAGACACCCAGCCCGTCACCGCGCAAAGCCCCGGACAGTTCCGCGACGTGCCGTTTGGCGAAGGCTGCGTCGATTTCGTTGGCGTCTTTAACACGCTGAATCAACTGAACTATCGCGGCGCGTTTCTGATTGAGATGTGGACTGAAAAAGCAAAAGAGCCGGTGCTGGAGATTATCCAGGCGCGCCGCTGGATTGAAGCCCGTATGCAGGAAGGAGGCATGACATGCTAGAACAACTCAAAGCCGAGGTACTGGCAGCAAATCTGGCGCTGCCCGCCCACCAGCTGGTGACGTTCACCTGGGGCAACGTCAGCGCGGTTGACCGTGAAAGCGGCATGATGGTGATTAAGCCCTCCGGCGTGGAGTACGACGTGATGACGGCGGAGGATATGGTGGTGGTGAATATCGCTACCGGCGAAGTGGTCGAGGGAAATAAAAAACCCTCTTCAGACACGCCCACCCATCTTGCGCTGTACCGTCGTTATCCGGAGATTGGCGGCATCGTGCATACCCATTCGCGACATGCCACTATCTGGTCCCAGGCAGGACAGGATTTACCCGCCTGGGGCACAACGCACGCGGACTATTTCTACGGGGCGATCCCCTGCACGCGCCTGATGACCGCGGCAGAGATTGCCGGAGAATACGAATACCAGACGGGTGAAGTGATCATTAAAACCTTCGAGGAGCGCGATCTCAGCCCGATGCAGGTCCCGGCGGTGCTGGTCCACTCCCACGGCCCGTTTGCCTGGGGTAAAGACGCTGCCGATGCGGTCCACAATGCCGTCGTGCTGGAAGAGTGCGCCTATATGGGCCTGTTCTCTCGCCAGCTCGCACCACAGCTTCCGGTTATGCAGCAGGAGCTGCTCGACAAGCATTATCTGCGCAAGCACGGGGTGAATGCCTATTACGGCCAGTGATGCACTTTACAGATCGTAGGCCGGGTAAGGCGAAGCCGCCACCCGGCTTTACCCCATCAGAAACGCCAGGTCAGGCCGGTCATCAGCGCGAAGCTGTCGTCGCGGTCGATCATCGGGCTGTTCTTCACGTCGTCAGGCAACACGGTGTAGACCGCGCTGGCGTTGAGGTACAGCTTCTGGGTTAACTGATATTTAGCCGCCAGGCCAACGTATGGCGTCCAGCTATCACCAGCGGTGTATTGATCCAGTCCTGAGCGGCGAGACTCGCTGCCGGATACGCCATAGTAGTAGTCGTTATAGCTTTCGTCGCTGTAGAACACACCAACAGAAGGCGTCAGGGTCAGGCGCTCCATCCTGATTGGACGGAAGTAAGATACCTCGCCGATCACGCCACCGCTTTCATCCATGGCATCACCAGAGACCGCCACTTTGATCGAACCCCAGCTCTCATGACGGTAGTACGCGCCGCCGAGGAAGGCAGACGCTTTACGCTCATCCAGCTGCTTCATCTGATGGTCGTCGTTGTCATCAGGATCGAAATGCAGCGGCATCCACGACGCGGTCAGACTGAATTCATTTTTTGCGTCTTTCCACAGGATCCATCCGCCAGTGGTCTGACGAACATAGAAACGATCGCCTTCATAGCTAATTAACGGTACTGCGGTAGTATTTTCGTTATAGCCTTTGTAAGGAGACTCATTAAATACAGCCCCCGCTCCAAGTGAAAAGTCACCGGCCATTGCTGAGGATGTTGCAAATAACGTGGCAGCGATGAGTAAATTGTATTTAATAGTCATTACATGTAATCCATTAAAATGCCAAACAAGCGAGGCGCATAATAATGGTTACAAATTTGCCAATGCAACGCTGCGGTTTATATAATATTATATATAAAATCATATAGATGGGTGCGCATGATGAATAAATTACAGCTAAAGCCACGCGAATTAAAAATTATATCCGTCATCGCAGCCACCCACAGCATTGGTGATGCCGCGGCCCTGCTGGGCATGGCGCAGGCCAACGTCAGTAAATATCTGTCTGATTTTGAAACGCGGGTTGGACTGAAGGTGTTTGAGCGCACCACGCGCCAGCTGGCCCTGACCCAGTTTGGTGAAGCGTTACTCCCTTACGTTAATGCCACGCTGGATAAGAACAGTCAACTCGTTAATTTCATTGCTGATTATAAGCATGAAAAGCGCGGAAAGGTCACAATCTATGCCCCCACAGGTATCGTGACCTATCTCGCGCGCCACGTGATCCATCAGATAGAAGACATCGGTGACATTCGCATCTCCCTGAAAACCTACAATCTGGACCGCAATGAATTTTCAGAAGGCGTTTCCTTTCCTGATGACTGCGACATTTTAATTACCTATGCGCAACCGAAAGACGAAAGCCTGGTCGCCAGCGTGTTGACAAAATATTCCGTTACGGCATTCGCAACCGTTGATTATTTAAATAAACATCCCTTAACGGGACCTGAAGATTTAATTAACCACTCCTGCATTCTTATTGATTCCATGCTGGTCGATGATGCGAACATCTGGCGTTTCCGCGTGCACGGCAGTGATAACGTGCATGACTACCGGGTGACCGGTAATTATATTTGCGACAATACGCAGACGGCCCTGGAGCTGGCAAGAAATAATCTTGGGATTGTTTTTGCACCCAAAGAGAGTCTGAAGAAAGAATTAACGCAGGGAATGCTGGTCCCCTGCTTCCCGCATCAGGAGGAGTGGTGGCTCGATCTGACGGCCATCTTCCGCAAACGTGAATACCAGCCCTGGCGTGTGCAATACGTCCTGGACGGCGTTCT
This sequence comes from Enterobacter sp. C6, assembly GCF_008122455.1. Lineage (NCBI taxonomy): Bacteria > Pseudomonadati > Pseudomonadota > Gammaproteobacteria > Enterobacterales > Enterobacteriaceae > Enterobacter > Enterobacter sp. C6. The sequence continues at coordinate 85,750 of NZ_QPFW01000251.1, read as the reverse complement.
GAACTGCCTGCGCCAGCAAATTGCTCAGGCCGCCCATGGACGGCCTGAGCTGGGCGATTAGAACAGCCCCAGCGGTTTATCGGAGTAGCTGACCAGCAAACATTTCGTCTGCTGGTAATGCTCCAGCATCATCTTGTGGGTTTCACGCCCGATGCCCGACTGCTTATAACCGCCAAAGGCCGCGTGCGCCGGATAGGCGTGGTAGCAGTTGGTCCAGACGCGCCCGGCCTGAATGCCGCGGCCCATTTTATAGGCCAGATTACCGTTGCGGCTCCAGACGCCTGCCCCCAGGCCATACGGCGTGTCGTTGGCAATCTCCAGCGCCTCCTCCATCGTTTTAAAGGTGGTCACGGCCAGCACCGGTCCGAAAATTTCCTCCTGGAAGACGCGCATGTTGTTCTGACCGAACAGGATCGTTGGCTCAAGGTAATACCCTTCCTGCAGATCTCCTCCCAGCACTTTACGGCGTCCGCCGGTCAGAATATCCGCCCCTTCTTTCTTGCCGATGTCGATATAGTTGAGGATAGTCTCCAGCTGTCCGTGTGAAACCTGCGCGCCCATCTGCGTGACGTTATCGAGCGGATTACCGCTGCGGATAGACTCCACGCGGCGAATGGCCCGCTCCATAAAGCGCTCATAGATGGACTCCTGCACCAGCGCGCGGCTTGGGCAGGTGCAGACTTCGCCCTGGTTAAACGCAAACAGCGCAAACCCTTCCAGGGCTTTATCGAAGAAGGCATCCTCTTCCTCCATCACGTCCTCGAAGAAGATGTTCGGGGATTTCCCGCCCAGCTCCAGGGTCACCGGAATGATGTTTTGCGTAGCATACTGCATGATCTGCTGGCCCACTTCCGTCGACCCGGTAAACGCCACTTTAGCGATCCGTTTCGAGGTCGCCAGATATTCCCCTATCTCACCGCCAGCACCGTTGACCACGTTAATCACGCCCGGCGGCAGAAGATCGCCAACGATTTCCATCAGCAGCAGCACCGAGAGCGGCGTCAGACGCGCCGGTTTCAGCACAATACAGTTCCCGGCCGCCAGTGCGGGCGCCATTTTCCAGCTCGCCATCAGTAGCGGGAAGTTCCACGGAATAATTTGCCCGACGACGCCCAGCGGCTCGTGGAAGTGATACGCCACGGTGTCGCTGTCTACCTCGCTTATTCCGCCCTCCTGAGCGCGAATACAGGAGGCAAAATAGCGGAAGTGGTCGATGGCCAGCGGCACGTCAGCCGCCATCGTTTCCCGGATCGGCTTGCCGTTATCCCAGGTTTCCGCCGTCGCCAGCAGCTCAAGATTTTGCTCCATCCGGTCGGCGATTTTGAACAAAATGGCCGCGCGGTCCTGAACGGAGGTATGAGCCCATTTCTCTTTCGCTTTGTGCGCCGCATCCAGCGCCAGGTCGATATCACGCTTACCGGAGCTGGCAATCTCGCACAGCGGCTGGCCGGTAACCGGGGTCAGGTTGGAATAGTATTCGCCGTCGACGGGAGCGACCCAGTCGCCGCCAATAAAGTTGTCATAACGGGGCTTCAGCTTGAGGGGAAAACCATACTCGCCGGGCTGGATACGCGATGAGGGAGGATTGTTTGTCATGACCGTCTCCTTGCTGTTGGTGTACAACAAGGGTAGTTCCGGCTGGCGATTTTCTCGCCAGCCGGTAACGGTGTTTACGACGGAGGTCACGGAGTTTCAGGAAATAACAACGAATCTCGCAATAAATGATCGTTCCCGCGACGGCGGGTAAAGCCGATGCGGTTGAAATACTCCAGGATCTGGATCGCCAGCTTGCGGCCCACGTTCAGCCGGTCGCGGAAATCCGCTGCGCAGGTCGAACCGCGCGCCTGATCCAGCTCGCGGATCAGGTTGGCAAACGCCACAATACGATCGTTACGGTAATAACGATCTTTTACGATCGAGACTATCAGTCCCTGCTGCGCCGCATGGCGCAATACCTGACGCATCACCTGCTCATCGGTGTTGGTTTCCCTGGCCAGATCGCGAACCCACCACGGCTCATCACCAAACAGCGTGGCGACTTTTTGCCATATCGCCTCTTGCTCTGCGGTGAACCCGGCCTTGTGATCCGGCAGATGCAGCCAGCCGTGGTGGCTTTTAATCACCCCGCTTTCGCGCATGTTTTCAATCAGCAGCAGCACCAGCGCGTCGTCTTCCATCGGCAGCGCCATGCGTCGCAGACGCTCACGGCCCGGGCCTGGCTCGTCCTGATGCTGTTCATGGTACGTCGTCAGCGTATTCAGTATCTTACGCTGCCAGTGTGCCGCAACCGGGGCATTAAGCAGACTGTTTCCAGCCTGAATAAAGCCCGGCTGCTGGGTCAGCTGGATTAGGCCTTCCTCGCTCAGCTGGCGTGCCCATGCAAAATCACGCAGACTTACCGCACCGCGATCGAGATGCACCCGCAGCGCGGCGTTATCATCGCTGGCCTGCGCCAGCGCGGCCAGCCACTGCAGATATTCCGGCTTACGCTTGCCGCGTCGGGGTGGGTTAAGCGCCACCACGCGCGCGCCTGCCAGCGTTTCCCTTGCAGAAATGTCACGCAGTACCAGACGATCGTTATCTGCCAGCCAGAGCGGCGAATCGAATACCAGTTCGGCAAGGTCGTTTTCCAGCAGCGACACGCGCCCGGTGATATGGCTGGCCGCGTGGTGAATATGCAGCGGCTGCCACTGGGTCAGCGGCATGTGTGTCTGCAGGGAAACAATGACGCGTTCAGACGGTTCCGGCGGGGCATCGGCCAGCAGCCAGTCGCCGCGGTTAAGCTGCTCTTTTTCTGCATCCCCGGCAATGTTCAGCGCGATACGCTGTCCGGCATGGGCACGTTCAGCGGGCTGGTTTTGCGCGTGCAGCCCGCGCACGCGCATCGGTTTGTTCACGCCCGTCAGCCAGAGCGAATCTCCCACGCTGACTTCACCACTCAGCGCCGTACCGGTAACCACCAGACCCGCGCCTTTGACAGTAAACGCCCGGTCGATCGCCAGACGGAAGCGGTGATGGCTGGCGTGATTGCGCGACGAAAGCTGCTGTAAGTGGTGGCGAAGTTCATCGATACCCCGTCCTTCTGTCGCCACGGTGACAAAAAGCGACGCGTCGGCAAAACCATATTCCCGCAAGGTCGCCTGGACCGTTTCACGTACCTCGCTGACGCGTGCGTCATCCACGCGATCGGCTTTGGTCAGCGCCACGGTCAGCTGCGGGTTGCCGGTCAGTTGCAGGATCGCCAGGTGCTCACGGGTTTGCGCCATGACGCCATCATCGCAGGCCACCACCAGCAGGGCATGATCGATGCCTCCCACTCCCGCCAGCATGTTGGACAGAAACTTTTCATGCCCCGGAACATCTATAAAGCCCAGCACGCGGCCATCAGGCTGGGGCCAGTAGGCATAACCAAGATCGATGGTCATGCCGCGCTTTTTCTCTTCCGGCAGGCGGTCGGCGTTAATGCCAGTAATCGCCTGCAGCAACGTGGTTTTTCCGTGGTCGACATGACCGGCGGTGGCAATAATCATTTCAACAACATCTCCAGAAATCGCTCTTCATCTTCAAGGCAGCGCAGATCCAGCCACATTCGGCCGTCGTAAATCCGCCCGATAACCGGCGCAGGCAGGCCACGCCAGCGCGACGACAGGGCGTCAAGATGGCTGCCGCGCCCGTCACGCGGGGTGAACGTGAGTGCTTCACTCGGCAGCCTGTCCACCGGCAGCGAACCGCTGCCAATCTGCGACTGGCAGGGCTCAATGCGAACGTCAAAATCGGGGTAGTGCGGGGCAATGCGCGGCAGCAGCAGTTCGGCCTGGGCGCGAATCGAGGCGGCATCGCGGCTTAACAGGCGCAGCGTGGGCAGGCGGTCGGCCAGTTTTTCCGGATGGAGATAGAGCCGCAGCGTCGCCTCCAGCGCGGCAAGCGTCATTTTATCGGCGCGCAGGGCGCGCTTGAGCGGATGCTGCTGCAGCTGTGCAATCAGCTCGCGCTTGCCGACGATAATCCCGGCCTGCGGCCCGCCAAGCAGCTTGTCACCAGAAAAGCTGACCAGGCTAACGCCCGCCGCAATCATCTCCTGCGGCATCGGCTCTTTCGGCAGCCCGTAAAGACTCAGATCCACCAGCGAGCCGCTGCCAAGATCGGCAATTACCGGGATATCCAGCTCACGCCCTATTTCCGCCAGCTCCGCCTCTTCAACCGTTTTGGTGAAGCCTTCAATATGGTAATTGCTGGTGTGGACCTTCATCAGCAGGGCGGTATTTTCATTCACCGCCGCGCGATAATCTTTCGCATGGGTGCGATTGGTGGTGCCCACTTCATGTAGCGTGCAGCCTGCCTGGCGCATCACGTCCGGGATACGAAACGCTCCGCCAATCTCCACCAGCTCGCCGCGGGAAACCACCACCTCTTTGCCGCTGGCGGTGGCCGCCAGCATCAGCAGCACCGCGGCGGCGTTGTTATTCACAATGCAGGCATCTTCCGCGCCGGTCAGCTGGCACAGCAGCTCCGCCAGCGCCCGGTCGCGGTGCCCGCGTCCGGCGCCGTCCAGATCGTACTCCAGCGTCACGGGCGCTCGCATGGCCTGTACAACCGCCTCGACAGCCTCTTCTGCCTGCTGCGCGCGGCCCAGGTTGGTATGCAGTACGGTACCGGTCAGGTTAATCACCGGGCGTAACGCGCTTTGCGCTTTCTCATCCAGCCGGCGTTCAACTTCCTGCTCCCACGCCGTGCACCAGTCGGGCAAGACGTTTTCTGACTGAATAGCGCATCGGGCTTCGTCCTGAAGCAGGCGTAACATCTCCACCGTCGCGGTATGGCCGAAGCGCTCAACAACAGCATGAATGCGGGGCTCGCGAAGGAGACGGTCGATAGCGGGGATCTGGCTGTACAGCGAATGATGAGTAGTCATGAAAGCGCCTGGCGAGTAAATATCTTCCCCCCTCCCGACGGGAGAGGGAGTTAACATGTGGAGGGATTGTACCGCCTCCGACGCCGAAGTGTTATAACCCGCGTCAAGCCTTTGGCGGTTCTGTACGGGCAAAGCTCTCGCGGCTAAACAGCGTGTCTGCCAGTTTCACCAGCAGCGGACGGTCGACGCACCAGCCCGGGGAGACGCGGCGGAAGTTGAGATAGCCGATGGCGCAGGCGATGGCGATGGTCCCCAGGTTCAGGCTGTCGGGGTGAATCTTACCCTCCCGGATAAGCTGCTCGCACCTGTCCAGGCTGCGGCTGATTTTTTCCCGCTGGCGTAACAGTTCCGTTTCCGACTGCTGGGCGGCGGGTCTGGCCTGTTCCCGTACGGAGGTTAACGCCGCATCCATAATGCCATCGGCCAGGGCTTCGATTTGCTTCACTGCCAGCGCCGCTTTTGGGTCAGCCGGCAGCATGGCCGGGGCAACGCCCAGCAGCTCGATATACTCGGCAATTATCGGGGAATCGAACCAGTATTCGCCCTCGTCCGTCACCAGCGCCGGGACTTTCCCCAGCGGGTTGTACTGCGCAACGCCGTTTTCCGCGTTGTAGGGCTGTTCATTAATGAATTCAAATTCAATCCCCTTCTCCAGCAGGAGAATCGAGATTTTTCGCACGAAGGGACTGGTATAGCTGCCGATGACTTTCATTGCCTGATCCTTGATGCCGGAAAAAAGTCAGTATGGATCAAGCGATGAAAAAAGGGCAGGTCTGCATGTCGCATTCCTGCCCTGGAAGGATTAGTGATCGAGGTAGAGGTAGTGCATCCAGCTGGTCATACGCAGCAATACTTTACGCATGACCGAGACGTGGGCGAAGTGGTCCGAATAGACCGCCACCTGGGCAAAAATACCGTCTGGCAGCGCATCGACCTCCGCGTTAGGGTTCAGCTCAATGATGGCCTGCACACCATCACTACCCGGAGTGACCGTCAGCGACTGCAGCGCGCCCTGCGCCTGATAGGTCCCCCCCGGCACCACCGGCAGAATACTGGTGAGCTTCCCGGAGAACACCTGGCCCGGCAGCGCGTTAAACACCACTTCCGCTTCATCACCCGGCTTCAGACGCAGCAGCGAGTTCTGACGGAACTGGGCCACAATCTGACGCTTCTGTTCAGGGATAAAGACCATCACCGGACGCAAAGGCAGCGCGGCGGCATAGGTCCCCGGACGGATCAGCACCTGGGTGATGTAACCATTGCTTGGCGCACGCACCACGGTCTGATCCAGATTGTATTTGGCTTCGGCAAGCTGGGCGCGCAAGGAGGCAATCTGCGACTGTTCACCGTTCACCATGCTGTCTAACTGGCTTTGGATCTGCACCTGTTCAGCCACGGAGCCTTTCACCAGCGCATCCTGCGCGAGATAGTTCTGCCGCGCGTTGTCGATATCGCTTTCAGAGAACGGATTCACCTTCGCCTGGCTGCCTTTCAGGTAGCGCTGATAATCTTTATAGAGGCGATCGCGTTCAGCGGAGACGCGCGTGGTATTGGCAACGGCTTCCGCCAGCTGCGCTTTCAGATTATCGATATTGTGCGTCGCGGTTACCAGGTCGGCCTGAAGTCTGTCGACGCGCGCCTGATAGCGGCCTGGATCCAGTTTAAATAACACTTCGCCTTTTTTAATGAGCTGGTTATTTTTATCGGTCACTTCGCTGACCACACCGGTCACCTGCGGCGTGATTGGAATAGAAATAACCGCTTTTTGCGCCGTAAAGGTATACGGGTGGTTATAGTTCATTAACAGAATAAGTCCGGCAACAATAAATACGCCGCCTAATGTTGCGGTGGCAAGCGTCCACTGGTTGACCGGAATTCGGAATATTTTAAAGATGGCCCAGGCAAATGCCACGTAGGTCAAAATAATCAACAGATCCATGATTAGCGCTCCAGCGTGTTCTTATCAGCAGCAGGCTTTACCGCGGCCAGCTTTTGTTCGAGTTCCGCCACGCGTTTGGCGAGCGCATCCATGCCCGGGACCTCATCAGGCTTTGTAATGTGGTTTTGCATACCCCAGCCACGATCTTCGCGGTACAGGGTGGCCCAAATCCACAGGAACGGCCAGATGGCATGGAGCGTAAACAGGCTAATCCACCCTGCCGTGTGAATTGCATCGGCATGCGGATGGTTACGCTTTTTGGCCATATTGTAAGGGATGTCATGAATGGCGATGATTCCGTAAAACAGAACCAGAAATACAAAAATCAATACGCCCAGCGCAAAATAGTTGAGAAACATATTCTCCTCACTTAAACAACGTCAACTCATTAAATTAATAAAACGGTACGCAACCTAATTAATTTTTATAAACACGGGGTTGTGTTCATTATTCCCAGGGCCGGGAAGTATGTATTTTTATAATATCTCCATGCAAGTTTATAAGCGTGTCAAAATATATCCTGAATAATAATAGACTTAACCTTACAATATGAGCGTAATCCACCTTTTAACTTTTCGCCATACCACACATGAAAAGTGGTTTTTTAGCTTATCGTGTCGTGCAATATCATCCTGGCGCTGAATCGCGAATCAGAGTTTGCCGCCGATCACAGCCGGAGAAATCCGCATAAAAATATTTTGTGAAATCAGTCACAATCCAGAAACAAACACATAAAACCAAAACGTGACAAACATCACAGAAAAGGGTGGTTTTTGCCGTATTTCTCGCCATCGTATTTTTTTTGCACACCTGTTTTGTGATTAAGATCACCTCATTGATGTCCACACCCCCTACATTTACGTGACATGTGTCACACAAATTTTCGCTGTCTGGACAGTTGAACGATTCAGTGCCAGATTTCACAGCATCAGAACAGGGTCCGGCTACCTCTGCCGCCTCATTAACAATAAACCTCGGGCCACAAGCCTAAGCGTAAACAGAAGAAGGGGTGTTTTATGTCATCCGATTTCAAGATCAAAGTTCAAAGCTTTGGTCGTTTCCTCAGCAACATGGTGATGCCAAATATCGGCGCGTTTATCGCGTGGGGTATCATCACCGCATTGTTCATTCCGACAGGGTGGTTGCCTAACGAAACGCTGGCGAAACTTGTTGGCCCAATGATTACCTATCTCCTGCCGCTGCTCATCGGTTTCACCGGGGGTCGTCTGGTGGGCGGTGACCGTGGTGGCGTCGTGGGTGCTATCACCACCATGGGTGTTATCGTCGGTGCGGATATGCCGATGTTCCTCGGGGCGATGATTGCCGGTCCTCTGGGCGGCTGGGCGATTAAGAAATTCGACGTCTGGGTTGATGGTAAGATCAAATCCGGCTTCGAAATGCTGGTGAACAACTTCTCTGCGGGCATCATCGGGATGATCCTCGCCATTCTGGCGTTCCTCGGCATTGGCCCTGCGGTTGAAGTGCTGTCTAAAATTCTGGCGGCAGGCGTTAACTTCATGGTTGCGCACGACATGCTGCCGCTGGCGTCTATCTTTGTTGAACCGGCGAAAATCCTGTTCCTGAACAACGCCATCAACCACGGCATCTTCTCGCCGCTGGGTATTCAGCAGTCTCACGATCTCGGCAAGTCTATCTTCTTCCTGATTGAAGCCAACCCAGGCCCAGGTATGGGTGTTCTGCTGGCGTACATCTTCTTTGGCCGCGGCAGCGCAAAACAGTCTGCTGGCGGTGCGGCGATCATCCACTTCCTGGGCGGTATCCACGAAATTTACTTCCCTTACGTGCTGATGAACCCACGTCTGATCCTGGCCGTTATCCTCGGCGGTATGACCGGTGTGTTCACCCTGAGCGTGCTGGGCGGCGGTCTGGTTTCTCCGGCCTCTCCGGGGTCTATCCTGGCGGTACTGGCGATGACGCCAAAAGGGGCTTACTTCGCAAACATCGCGGCGATCTTTGCGGCAATGGCCGTCTCCTTCGTGGTCTCTTCAATCCTGCTGAAAACCAGCAAAGTGAAAGAAGATGATGACATCGAAGCCGCAACACGTCGTATGCACGACATGAAAGCAGAATCCAAAGGCGCGACGCCACTGGCAGCAGGTGATGTCTCTAACGACCTGAGCCACGTACGTAAAATCATCGTTGCCTGCGATGCCGGTATGGGTTCCAGCGCAATGGGTGCAGGCGTGCTGCGTAAGAAAGTGCAGGATGCGGGCCTGACCAACATTTCCGTGACTAACAGCGCCATTAACAGCCTGCCGCCGGATGTTGACCTGGTTATCACGCACCGCGACCTGACCGAACGCGCCATGCGTCAGGTACCACAGGCACAGCACATTTCGCTGACCAACTTCCTCGACAGCGGCCTGTATACCAGCCTGACCGAACGTCTGGTTGCCGCGCAGCGTCACGAAGACAACGAAGTGAAAGTGCGCTCCAGCCTGCAGGACAGTTTTGACGAGAGCAACGCCCACCTGTTTAAGCTGGGTGCGGAAAACATCTTCCTCGGTCGTACCGCGGCCACTAAAGAAGAAGCGATTCGCTTTGCCGGTGAGCAGCTGGTGAAAGGCGGCTACGTTCAGCCTGAATATGTCGACGCGATGCTGGAACGCGAAAAACTGACCCCGACCTATCTGGGCGAATCCATCGCGGTGCCGCACGGTACGGTTGAAGCGAAAGATCGCGTCCTGAAAACTGGCGTCGTATTCTGTCAGTACCCGCAGGGCGTTCGCTTCGGTGAAGAAGAAGACGACATCGCCCGTCTGGTGATTGGTATCGCCGCTCGCAACAACGAGCACATTCAGGTGATTACCAGCCTGACCAACGCGCTGGATGATGAGTCCGTCATTGAGCGTCTGGCCAACACCACCAGCGTTGAAGAAGTTCTGGCTCTGCTTAACAAATAACGGTACTCCTCCCTCTCCCCCCGGGGAGAGGGCTAGGGTGAGGGGAAAACGTTCCTCACCCCAGCCCTCTCGGGTAAAAACATTGATGAAGGTTAACACTATGAAAGCATTACATTTTGGCGCAGGTAATATCGGTCGTGGTTTTATCGGTAAACTGCTGGCAGACGCGGGCATTACCCTGACATTCGCCGATGTGAATCAGGTTGTCCTGGATGCCCTGAATGCCCGTCATAGCTATCAGGTCCATGTGGTCGGTGAAAACGAGCAGGTTGAGACGGTATCTGGCGTCAACGCGGTCAGCAGCATCGGCGACGACGTTATTGACCTTATCGCCAGCGTCGATCTGGTTACCACCGCCGTGGGTCCGGTTGTGCTTGAGCGCATCGCCCCTGCGGTCGCGAAAGGCCTGGCAAAACGTAAAGCGCAGGGTATCGATACCCCGCTGAACATCATCGCCTGTGAAAACATGGTGCGCGGCACTACGCAGCTGAAAGGCCACGTGCTCAACGCTGTGGCAGACGAAGACAAAGCCTGGGTTGAAGCGCACGTGGGTTTTGTGGATTCCGCCGTGGATCGCATCGTTCCGCCTTCCGAATCCGCAACCAACGATCCGCTGGAAGTGACCGTAGAAACCTTCAGCGAGTGGATCGTCGATAAAACCCAGTTTAAAGGCGCGCTTCCGACCATTCCGGGAATGGAATTAACCGATAACCTGATGGCATTTGTCGAACGCAAACTCTTCACGCTGAACACCGGGCATGCTATAACCGCGTACCTCGGAAAATTGGCCGGTCATCAGACCATTCGTGACGCGATCCTCGATGAGAAGATCCGCGCAGTGGTAAAAGGGGCAATGGAAGAGAGCGGCGCGGTGCTGATCAAACGCTACGGTTTTGATGCTGAGAAACACGCAGCATACATCCAGAAAATCCTCGGTCGCTTTGAAAACCCGTATCTGAAAGATGACGTTGAGCGCGTGGGCCGTCAGCCTCTGCGCAAACTGAGCGCGGGCGACCGCCTGATTAAGCCGCTGCTGGGCACGCTGGAATACGGCCTGCCGCACGCCAACCTGGTGAAAGGGATTGCCGCCGCAATGCACTACCGCAGCGAACAGGACCCGCAGGCGCAGGAACTGGCTCAGCTGATTGATACCAAAGGCGCACAGGCTGCGCTGGCGCAGATTTCCGGTCTGGACGCCAACAGCGACGTGGTTGTGGAGGCGGTTAACGCATACAACGCAACCAAATGATGCACAGTGAGGCGCAGGTTAGCCTGCGCCCGGATAACAGATTGTCAGATATGCAGGCAATAATGGAACAAACCCAGGCCTTTGAAAATCGTGTGCTTGAGCGTCTGAATGCTGGCAAAACCGTACGAAGTTTCCTGATTGCCGCCGTCGAGCTGTTAACCGAGGCGGTGAATATCCTGGTGCTTCAGGTGTTTCGCAAAGACGACTACGCGGTAAAATATGCTGTAGAACCGTTACTGGACGGAGACGGACCGCTGGGCGATTTATCCGTGCGTCTGAAGCTGATTTATGGTCTTGGCGTGCTGAACCGACAAGAGTATGAAGATGCGGAGCTGTTAATGGCGCTGCGCGAAGAACTCAATCATGACGGTAACGAGTACACCTTTACCGATGATGAGATCCTGGGGCCCTTCGGCGAGCTGCACTGCGTCACCGCTCTGCCCCCTGCTCCCCATTTTGATAACAGCGACCCTGAGCTCTACGCGATGCAAAAGCTGCGTTATCAACAGGTTGTCCGTTCCACGATGGTTCTCTCCCTGACTGAGCTGATTTCACGAATCAGCTTAAAAAAAGCGTTTCAGAAGTAAGCCTGCTCACATTGGTGTATCCTTCCCTGTAAATTCCCCGTTTTCAGAGTTATTTGTCATGAAAGAAGTCGAAAAGAACGAAATTAAACGCCTGAGCGACCGCCTGGATCTGATCCGTCACCAGATGGCGGGCCTGTCACTGGTCGATTCCGCCGAGAAGTACGCCGAGCTGGAAAAAGAGGTCGCCACGCTGGAAACAGAAATCGAGCGCCTGCGCGAAGTGAAAGGCCAGAAGCTGAGCAAAGAAGCGCAGAAGCTGATGGACATGCCGCACCGTCGTACGATCACCAAAAAAGAACAGGCCGACATGGGCAAGCTGAAGAAAAGCGTCCGTGGTCTGGTAGTGGTACACCCGATGACCGAGCTTGGCCGCGAAATGGGCCTGAAAGAGATGACGGGTTTTTGTAAGACCGCGTTCTGATACTTATCCCCCTCACCCTAACCCTCTCCCCAAAGGGGCGAGGGGACTGTACGGTGCGGTTTTCTCCCTCTCCCCGTGGGAGAGGGCCGGGGTGAGGGCATCAGGCCCCACCCCGCCTCAAATTGGCCCAACCAATCCCCCTTTTCTTTCTCCCCTGGTTCACAATTCCATTATTTCCGCTCACAAAATCATTGCTAGCTCATAACATCTGGTTAACCATTCATTGTCATTAACCCTACAACACAACATTGGCAGGACCACTTTTACACAGACTGTGATGCAGAGATGAGCGGAGACTCACCCGCAGCGCAGGCTGTCTGGTCCCCAGGAGACCTGCATGAGCCTCTGGCAACAAAACTACGACCCGGCCGGCAATATCTGGCTGTCGAGCCTGATCGCATCGCTTCCGATCCTGTTCTTCTTCTTTGCGCTGATTAAGCTCAAGCTGAAGGGCTACCTTGCCGCGACGTACACCGTCGCCATCGCCCTGCTGGTGGCGCTGCTCTTCTACAAAATGCCGGTCGATCGCGCGCTGGCCTCCGTCGTCTACGGTTTCTTCTACGGCCTGTGGCCGATTGCGTGGATCATCATCGCCGCGGTCTTTGTCTATAAAATCTCGGTGAAAACCGGGCAGTTCGACATTATCCGCTCGTCAATCCTCTCCATTACGCCGGACCAGCGCCTGCAGATGCTGATTGTCGGCTTCTCCTTCGGGGCGTTTCTGGAAGGTGCGGCAGGCTTTGGCGCACCGGTGGCGATCACCGCCGCGCTGCTGGTGGGTCTGGGCTTTAACCCACTCTATGCTGCGGGCCTGTGCCTGATTGTGAACACCGCGCCGGTGGCGTTTGGCGCGATGGGTATTCCGATTCTGGTGGCCGGACAGGTCACCGGGCTGGACAGCTTTGAGATTGGCCAGATGGTCGGCCGCCAGCTGCCGTTCCTGACCATTATCGTCCTGTTCTGGATCATGGCGATTATGGACGGCTGGCGCGGCGTGAAGGAGACCTGGCCTGCGGTGATGGTGGCGGGCGGTTCGTTCGCTATCGCTCAGTACCTCAGTTCGAACTTCCTCGGCCCGGAGCTGCCGGACATCATCTCTTCGCTGGTCTCGCTGGTCTGTCTGACGCTGTTCCTGAAACGCTGGCAGCCGGTGCGTATTTTCCGCTTTGCCGACATGGGCGCCTCGCAGGTCGATCAAACCCTGGCCCGTACAGGCTATACCGCAGGCCAGGTAATCCGCGCCTGGTCGCCGTTCCTGTTCCTGACCGCCACCGTGACGCTATGGAGCATCCCGCCGTTTAAAGCTCTGTTCGCCCCGGGCGGGGCGCTGTACGACATGGTGATTAATATTTCCGTGCCGTTCCTCGACAAAATGGTCGCCCGTATGCCGCCGGTGGTGCACGCCGCCACGCCGTATGCCGCGGTCTATAAATTCGACTGGTTCTCCGCCACCGGGACCGCCATCCTGTTTGCCGCTATCCTTTCCGTGGTATGGCTGCGCATGAAGCCTGCGGCCGCGGTGCAGACCTTTGCGGCGACCGTTAAAGAGCTGATGCTGCCGATCTACTCCATCGGCATGGTGCTGGCGTTCGCGTTTATCTCGAACTACTCCGGCCTGTCATCAACGCTGGCACTGGCGCTGGCGCATACCAGCCACGCCTTCACCTTCTTCTCGCCGTTCCTCGGCTGGCTGGGGGTGTTCCTGACCGGTTCCGATACCTCGTCGAACGCCCTGTTTGCCGCACTGCAGGCAACGGCAGCCCAGCAGATTGGCGTATCGGACGTCCTGCTGGTGGCCGCGAATACCACCGGCGGCGTGACCGGGAAAATGATCTCGCCACAATCCATCGCCATTGCCTGTGCGGCGGTGGGACTGGTCGGTAAAGAGTCGGACCTGTTCCGCTTTACCGTGAAACACAGCCTGATATTCACCTGCATGGTGGGGGTGATCACCACCCTGCAGGCCTATGTCTTAACCTGGATGATCCCATGATAGTGATGCCCAGACGCCTGTCCGACGAGATTGCCTCTCGCGTGCGGGCGCTGATTGAAGAACAACAGCTGGAAGCGGGCATGAAGTTGCCCGCCGAACGCCAGCTCGCCGCCCAGCTTGGCGTGTCGCGCAATTCACTGCGCGAGGCGCTGGCGACGCTGGTCAGCGAAGGGGTGCTGGTAAGCCGTCGCGGCGGCGGCACCTTTGTACGCTGGCAGCATGACGACTGGTCCGAGCAAAACATCGTTCAGCCGCTGAAGACGCTGATGGAGAACGACCCGGACTACAGCTTCGACATCCTTGAAGCGCGTCACGCCATCGAAACCAGTACCGCCTGGCACGCGGCCATGCGGGCAACCGACGCCGACAAAGAGAAACTCATCGCCTGCTTTGAGGCCACGCAAAGCAGCGATCCGGATATCGCCTCCCAGGCGGACGTGCGTTTTCACCTGGCGATTGCCGAGGCGTCGCACAACGTGGTGCTGCTCCAGACCATGCGCGGGTTCTTCGACCTGCTGCAATCCTCCGTGAAGCAGAGCCGCCAGCGCATGTATCTGGTTCCGCCGGTGTTTGCCCAACTGACCGAACAGCACGAGGCGGTGCTCAACGCCATTCTGGCCGGTGATGCCGAGGCCGCACGCAAAGCGATGATGGCGCATCTCGGCTTCGTGCACACCACCATCAAACGATTCGATGAAGACCAGGCCCGACAGGCGCGTATTACCCGTCTGCCTGGCGACAGTGATATTTCCAGGGAGAACAAAGCATGATTATTTCAGCAGCCAGTGACTATCGCGCCGCGGCGCAGCGCATTTTGCCGCCGTTCCTGTTCCACTACATCGACGGCGGGGCGTATGCCGAATACACCCTGCGCCGCAACGTGGAAGATCTGTCGGAGGTGGCTCTGCGCCAGCGCGTGCTGAAGAATATGTCTGACCTGAGCCTTGAGACAAAACTGTTCAACGAAACGCTCTCCATGCCGGTGGCGCTCGCGCCTGTAGGCTTATGCGGGATGTATGCCCGCCGTGGCGAAGTGCAGGCGGCCGCGGCGGCGGATGCCAAAGGCATTCCGTTTACCCTCTCTACCGTCTCGGTTTGTCCGATTGAAGAGGTCGCCCCGACCATCAAGCGGCCGATGTGGTTCCAGCTGTACGTCCTGCGCGATCGCGGCTTTATGCGTAACGCGCTCGAGCGCGCTAAAGCGGCGGGCTGCTCCACGCTGGTCTTTACCGTCGATATGCCGACCCCCGGCGCGCGCTACCGCGATGCGCACTCCGGCATGAGCGGCCCAAATGCGGCGCTCCGCCGCTACTGGCAGGCGGTAACGCATCCACAGTGGGCGTGGGACGTCGGCCTGAACGGTCGTCCACACGATCTGGGGAATATCTCGGCGTATCTGGGTAAACCCACCGGGCTGGAGGATTATATCGGCTGGCTGGCGAACAACTTCGATCCATCCATCTCCTGGAAAGACCTGGAGTGGATCCGCGAATTCTGGGACGGCCCGATGGTGATCAAAGGGATCCTCGACCCGGAGGATGCCCGCGATGCGGTCCGCTTTGGCGCAGACGGGATTGTGGTCTCTAACCATGGCGGACGCCAGCTTGACGGGGTGCTCTCCTCCGCCCGCGCCCTGCCGGCCATCGCCGATGCGGTGAAAGGCGATATTGCCATCCTGGCCGACAGCGGCATCCGCAACGGGCTGGACGTGGTGCGCATGATTGCGCTGGGCGCCGACAGCGTGCTGCTGGGACGCGCGTATCTGTACGCCCTGGCGACGGCCGGCCAGGCAGGCGTGGCGAATCTGCTTAACCTGATCGAAAAAGAGATGAAGGTGGCGATGACGCTGACCGGTGCGAAAACCATTAGCGAAATCAGTAAGGATTCCCTGGTGCAGGAGTTAAGCAAATTACCGGCAGCGCTGGCTCCCCTTGCTCAGGGAAACGCGGCCTGACCTTCTCCGGTTACTCCCCCTTTCTCATGCGCCCGAAGTCCCCCTCGGGCGCTTTTTTATGCCAAAAATAACATCCAGATAACATATTGGATAAGAAAATTTGACATCCACCTGCCGCACGCAATTGTATAGACAAGCAAATACAAGAACACAAAAACAACATCAGATCGGAGTGGAGCGTATGGCGTATTCAGGTAAGGTGGATATTCAGCAGGTGATCGACGACAGTCGCTTTTCAGGGTTTCACTGGCTGCTCATTGTGCTGGGCTTTCTGGTTCTGGCGATCGATGGCTTTGATACGGCAGCGATGGGTTACATCGCGCCTACCCTGTCGGCAGAATGGGGGATACACAAACAGGATCTGGGGCCGGTGCTGAGCGCAGCGCTGCTGGGGCTGTCGCTGGGCGCGCTGATTGCCGGTCCGGTATCTGACCGGATGGGGCGCAAGCGGGTGCTGGTCTTTTCGTGCCTGTTCTTCGGCCTTGCGAGCCTGGGCACGGCCTGGGCGCAAAGCCTCAATACCCTGACGCTGTGGCGCTTTCTGACGGGCCTGGGGCTCGGCGCCGCCATGCCGAACGCCATTACGCTGATCTCCGAGTTTGCCCCCCAGCGCTGCCGCGCCATGGCAATTAATACCATGTACTGCGGCTTCCCTCTGGGTGCGGCGGGCGGCGGCGCGATCTCGTCCTGGCTTATCCCCCACCACGGCTGGCGAAGCGTGCTGCTGACCGGCGCGATTGCGCCGCTGATTTTAACGCTGCTGCTGGCGCTGTTTTTACCGGAGTCCGTGAAGTTTCTGGTGCAGCGCGGGAGAGACGTCATGCAGGTCCGCCGCATTGCCAGCCGGTTTGCCCGCGGCACGCTGGAGAGCGTCTCGGGCTTTTTCCTGGCGGAGGAGAAAATCGCGTCTAAAAAAGGGAGCGTGTCGCAGCTGTTTTCCATGCCCTGGCTGCCCGGCACCCTGATGCTGTGGGTGACCTACTTTATGGGGCTGGTCATCTACTACGTTCTGCTAAGCTGGATGCCGACGCTGATGCAGGGGATGGGTTATGCGCTGGCTGAATCCGCCTGGCTCACCTCGCTGTTCACCTTCGGCGGCACCGCCGGCATCCTGCTTGCAGGTTGGATGATGGACCGCTGGGAAGCGCACAGGGTGGTTGCGTGTGGTTTCGTGCTAACGATGGGCCTTATTCTTTTGCTCGGCATTGAGCATAACCATATCGCCCTGTTTGGCGGGTTGATTTTCCTGATGGGGATCGCGATGAACGGCGCGCAGTCGGGCATGCAAACCCTGGCCGCCACCTTTTACCCTACCGAGTGCCGCGCGACGGGTATCGCCTGGATGCAGGGGATCGGCCGCTTTGGTGGCGTGGCGGGAACCATGACCAGCGCGCAGCTTCTTTCGATGCAGTGGCAGGCAGACAGTATTTTAATGATCCTCAGCGTGCCCGCCCTGGTGGCCGCTGCGGCAACCGTCTACAAAATGCTGTACAGCCGCTCGCAGGAACCCGGCGTCGCGTAGTTCCTCTCTTTTCTGCTATTCTGCCCCCGCAATTAAGGGGGCAGCATGCTTAACATCGTTTTATTCGAACCAGAAATTCCGCCAAATACCGGCAATATCATCCGCCTGTGTGCCAACACCGGTTTTCGTCTGCATATCATTGAGCCGATGGGCTTTACGTGGGACGACAAACGTCTGCGTCGCGCAGGGCTGGATTATCATGAATTTACCGCCGTCGTTCGCCACCACGATTACGCCGCGTTTCTGGAAGCCGAGCAGCCGCAGCGCATGTTCGCCCTGACCACCAAAGGCACGCCAGCACACAGCGCCGTGAGCTATCAGGCAGGTGACTATCTGATGTTTGGCCCGGAAACCCGCGGCCTGCCGGCCACGATCCTGGATGCCCTGCCCGCCGAGCAGAAAATCCGTATTCCGATGATGCCGGACAGCCGCAGCATGAACCTGTCGAACGCGGTGTCGGTCGTGGTGTATGAAGCCTGGCGCCAGCTGGGTTACCCGGGCGCCATTCTCAGAAGTTAAATGCCGTCACCATACTCGAAGGTATGGTGAATGCCGTTGAAGTGCTGATCCATGTCCATGGACGGCTTATCGCTGTCTGGTTTACCGACGATGCGCGCCGGTACGCCAGCGGCGGTGGTATGCGGTGGCACAGGCTGGAGCACCACGGAGCCTGCGCCGATCTTCGCGCCGCGCCCGACTTCGATATTGCCGAGGATCTTGGCGCCCGCGCCAATCATCACCCCTTCACGAATTTTTGGATGGCGATCGCCGCTGGTTTTACCGGTACCGCCCAGGGTGACCGACTGCAGGATCGAGACGTCATCTTCAATCACCGCCGTTTCCCCGACGACAATCCCGGTAGCGTGGTCGAGCATGATCCCGCGGCCAATCTTTGCCGCCGGGTGAATATCGACTTGGAAGGTCACGGAAACCTGGTTTTGCAGGAAGATCGCCAGCGCGCGGCGGCCTTCATTCCACAACCAGTGGCCGATGCGGTAAGCCTGCAGGGCATGGAAGCCTTTCAGGTACAGCAGTGGCGTAGAATATTTATCGACCGCCGGGTCACGCGTGCGCACGGCCTGGATATCGCATGCGGCAGAGGCGATCATTTCCGGGTCTGCGGCGTAAGCCTCTTCCACCACCTCACGAATGGCGATAGCAGGCATAATCGAGGACGCCAGCTTGTTGGCGAGCATATAGCTGAGCGCGCTGCCGAGGTTTTCGTGCTTGAGTAGCGTTGCGTGGTAGAAACTGGCCAGCATAGGCTCGCAGTCGGCCAGCGCCCGGGCTTCGGCTTTAATATTGTTCCAGACGATATCCAGTTCTTCACACGGCATTGCTTACTCCAGACGATAGTTAATGACCAGCCAGTTCTGCGCTGGCTGGGTCATTCAGATGACAACGGTTCCGACTAGTTACTGCTGCGCTCGTCCTTGCGCGCACGACCTAATAAGGTCAATGCTGCCTCGCGCGCATTTTTTCCGCAATACAATACCTGATAAATTTCCTCGGTTATTGGCATTTCGACACCGAAACGGTGTGCCAACTCGCGGACTTCTTTGGTATTGCGGTAGCCTTCAACCACCTGACCAATCTTCTCCTGCGCGCCTTTTACATCGCTGCCCTGTCCGAGCATCATGCCAAAGCGGCGGTTACGAGACTGGTTGTCGGTACAGGTCAGCACCAGGTCGCCCAGGCCTGCCATCCCCATAAAGGTGGCCGGATCGGCACCCAGCGCTTCGCCCAGGCGGGACATTTCGGTCAGCCCGCGGGTGATCAGCGCCGTACGCGCATTGGCACCAAAACCAATGCCGTCTGACATCCCGGCGCCAATCGCAATCACGTTCTTCACCGCCCCGCCCAGCTGCACGCCGATAAAATCGGGGTTGCTGTAGACGCGGAAGCTCTTGCCGCAGTGCAGCAACTGTTGAAGATCGTCGGAGAAGGCCTGGTCGGTTGAGGCCAGCGAAATCGCCGTCGGCAGGCCAGCGGCCAGCTCTTTGGCAAAGGTCGGGCCGGAGATGACCGCCAGCGGGATCTCATCACCCAGCGCTTCGCGGGCAACGTCCTGCAGCAGGCGTCCGGTTTCGGCCTCCAGTCCTTTTGTCGCCCAGACAATGCGCGCATCCGGGCGCATCAGCGGCTTAATCTGACGCAGTACGTCGCCAAAGACATGGCTCGGAACCACAATCAGAATGTTGCGGCTGGCCGCCAGCGCGGTCGCAAGGTCGCTTTCAAGGTGCAGGGAGTCAGGGAACGGAACGTCCGGGAGAAACGCGACGTTGCAACGATCGCGCTGCAGCGTAGCGATATGTTTTGGGTCGTGGCCCCACAGGACCACGTCGTGACCATTTCTTGCCAGCGTGATAGCAAGAGCGGTGCCGTATGAACCGGCACCGATCACAGTCATTGACGCATTAACAGTGCTCATCAGGCATCCTGATGTTGTTCAGCACCTTCGCCAGCCTGCTGCTGCAGATAGTTCATGAACAGCGCATCAAAGTTAACTGGCGCAAGGTTCAGTTGCGGGAATGTACCGCGAGAAACCAGGCTGGTGATGCATTCACGTGCATACGGGAACAGAATGTTCGGGCAGTACGCACCCAGGCAATGCGCCATCTGGTTGCCTTCGATACCGCCGATAGAGAAGATGCCGCCCTGCTGTACTTCACACAGGAATGCAGTTTCTTCGCCCAGAGACGCGGTAACGGTCACACGCAGCACGACTTCATACACGTCATCTGCCAGTTGGGTAGATGCGGTATCCAGATCAAGTTTAACCTCTGGCTGCCAATCTTTCTGGAAAACGTGTGGCGCATTTGGCGCTTCGAAAGAGACATCCTTGGTGTAGATACGCTGGATCTGGAAAGTCATTTCGGTGTTGTTTTGTTCTGACATGGAAATACCCTTTTTAATTGTCCTAAAGTCTCTTAGCTCAGCAGCGGATCGAGTCCACCACGGGCGTCGAGCGCATACAAGTCATCACAGCCGCCAATGTGCTGCGCATCAATAAAAATCTGTGGAACCGTCGTACGACCACTACGTTGGATCATCTCTTCGCGTTTAATCGCGTCACCGTCGATCGGCAGTTCCTGGAACGTGACGCCTTTGCTGTTCAGCAGCGCTTTCGCACGATGGCAGAACGGGCACGTCGCTTTGGTATAGATCTCAATATGGGCCATGACTGAACTCCTTATTTACCGCGCACCAAAGGAAGATTTTCCCCGCTCCAGCCGGAAATACCTTCTTTCAGCACCGTTACGTTTTCGAAGCCTGCTTTATGAAGCGCGCTGGCAGATTCCTGTGCCTGCATGCCGGTCGCATCCACAACGATAATCGGCTGGGCTTTGTGTTTTTCAAGCTCACCGACGTTGTTCGCTTTGATTTCAGCTGGCAACAGGTTGATTGCGCCCGCAATGTGACCTTTGCGGAAATCGTCACGCTGACGCAGATCGACAACGACGGCATCTTCTTTGTTAATCAGACGCGTCGCTTCACCACGGGTGATAACCTTAATCTTAGACGTCAGGCTCTTAAATGTGGTGAACAGCACAGCAGCCAGCAGGCCAATCCACGCGATGCTCAGAACCGGATGGCGGCTAACGAATTGCATAATTTCTTGCATGGAGGGTAACTACTCCCGACTAAGTGATAAAAAAAACCAGGACAGGAGTATACCTGTGCGTTCTGGCAAATACAGCCAGCGACCCTAACCTAATCCATTTTCTGCGGCATGCCACCTAAAAAAATGCCTCAAAATGGTCTGGTCAGCACCTTGCCCCTGCGCTTTCTTTGATCTTCTGCGGCTATTTGATCGATTCAGCTGTAGTAAAATTACGCAAATTTTGACTCTTGAGCATGAGGTTGTCGCAATGTCGGTTTCTAAAAAACCTATGGTACTGGTGATTCTGGATGGCTATGGCTACCGTGAAGACAGCCAGGATAACGCTATTTTCAACGCCAAAACCCCGGTCATGGATGCCCTGTGGGCAAAACGTCCGCATACGCTGATTGACGCGTCTGGCCTGGAAGTGGGTCTGCCGGACCGCCAGATGGGCAACTCCGAAGTCGGTCACGTTAACCTGGGCGCCGGGCGTATTGTGTACCAGGACCTGACGCGTCTGGACGTTGAAATCAAAGAACGCACCTTCTTCTCCAACCCAACGCTGTCTGGCGCGGTTGATAAAGCCGTTGCCGCTGGCAAAGCCGTTCACATCATGGGCCTGCTCTCTGCAGGCGGCGTTCACAGCCACGAAGATCACATCATGGCGATGGTTGAGCTGGCCGCTGAACGCGGTGCGGAAAAAATCTATCTGCACGCCTTCCTGGACGGTCGCGACACGCCACCACGCAGTGCAGAAGGCTCCCTGAAAGCCTTCGAAGACAAATTCGCCGCGCTGGGTAAAGGCCGCGTTGCCTCCATCATTGGTCGTTACTACGCCATGGACCGCGACAACCGCTGGGATCGCGTTGAACAGGCCTATGACCTGCTGACCCTGGCAAAAGGGGAATTCCAGTTCGCGACCGCCGTTGAGGCCCTGCAAGCGGCTTATGCACGTGATGAAAATGACGAATTCGTGAAAGCGTCCGTAATCCGTGCTGAAGGCCAGGCTGATGCCGCCATGGAAGACGGCGATGCGCTGATCTTCATGAACTTCCGCGCTGACCGCGCGCGCGAAATCACCCGTGCGTTCGTCAACAGCGACTTCGACGGTTTTGCCCGTAAGAAAGTGGTGAAACTCGACTTCATCCAGTTGACCGAATACGCGGCAGACATCAAAGCCCCATGCGCGTATCCACCCGCCTCGCTGGCCAATACCTTCGGCGAGTGGATGGCGAAGAACGACAAAACGCAGCTGCGTATCTCTGAAACCGAGAAGTACGCGCACGTCACCTTCTTCTTTAACGGCGGCGTTGAAGAGCCGTTCAAAGGCGAAGACCGCATTCTGATCAACTCCCCGAAAGTCGCCACTTACGATCTGCAGCCAGAGATGAGCTCTGCAGAATTGACTGAAAAACTGGTTGCGGCCATCGAGAGCGGTAAGTACGACACCATCATCTGTAACTACCCGAACGGCGATATGGTCGGTCATACCGGGGTGATGGAAGCGGCAGTGAAAGCGGTTGAAGCGCTGGACCACTGCGTTGAGCAGGTTGCGAAAGCGGTTGAGTCCGTTGGCGGCCAGCTGCTGATCACCGCGGATCACGGAAACGCTGAACAGATGCGCGACCCGGCGACCGGCCAGGCGCACACGGCCCATACCAACCTGCCTGTTCCGCTGATTTATGTGGGTGATAAATCACTGAAAGCAGTGGAAGGCGGCAAGCTTTCTGACATCGCACCAACCATGTTGTCGCTGATGGGGATGCCGATCCCTGAAGAGATGACTGGTAAGCCGCTGTTCATCGTGGAATAATCGCTCCCCATGAGGGGAAAGGCGATTTTTTCAATCACATGGGTCGTGAAGCCGCTTAGGTTATCAGTCAGACCTCTGTTTTACGCCAGCGCACTCAGCGCTGGCGTATTGCTGTGCGCCGCATCCGCCCATGCGGATGACCGCGACCAGCTGAAATCTATTCAGGCCGATATCGCCGCCAAAGAGCGTGCGGTGCGCCAGCAGCAGCAGCAGCGCTCCACCCTGCTCGCCCAGCTTAAGCAGCAGGAAGAGGCGATCTCCGCCGCCACGCGTAAACTCCGTGAAACGCAAAACACCCTCGCCCAGTTGAATAAACAGATCGACGAGATGAACGCGTCAATTGCCAAACTGGAGCGCCAGCGCGATGCGCAGGAGCGCAATCTTGCCGCACAGCTTGATGCCGCATTCCGTCAGGGTGAACATACCGGACTCCAGCTGATCCTCAGCGGCGAAGAGAGCCAGCGCGGCCAGCGCCTGCAGGCCTACTTTGGCTATCTCAACCAGGCGCGTCAGGAGACGATCGCGCAGCTGAAGCAGACGCGCGAAGAGGTCTCCACGCAAAAAGCCGAGCTGGAAGAGAAGCAGAGCCAGCAGCAGACGCTGCTCTACGATCAGCAGGCCCAGCAGGCGAAGCTTGAGCAGGCCCGCAACGAGCGTAAGAAAACCCTTTCCGGCCTTGAATCCTCCATTCAGGAAGGCCAGAGCCAGCTGAGCGAAATGCGCGCCAACGAATCCAAACTGCGTAACAGCATCGCCCGGGCGGAAGCGGCGGCGAAAGCGCGCGCCGAAAAAGAGGCGCGCGAGGCGCAGGCCGTTCGCGACAAGCAGCAGGAAGCGTCCCGCAAAGGGACCACCTACAAGCCAAGCGAAAGCGAACGTTCCCTGATGTCGCGTACCGGCGGTTTAGGCTCGCCTCGCGGTCAGGCTTTCTGGCCCGTTCACGGTTCAATTCTGCATCGCTATGGCGAACAGCTGCAGGGTGAGCTACGTTGGAAAGGGATCGTTATCGGTGCGTCTGAAGGTAGCGAAGTGAAAGCCATTGCCGATGGCCGCGTGATTCTGGCCGACTGGCTGCAGGGTTACGGACTGGTGGTGGTGGTCGAACACGGTAAAGGTGATATGAGTCTTTACGGCTACAACCAGAGCGCGCTGGTCAGCGTCGGCACACAGGTGCGCGCCGGCCAACCCATCGCCCTTGTGGGCAGCAGTGGCGGTCAGGGCCGCCCGTCACTCTATTTCGAAATTCGTCGTCAGGGTCAGGCGGTCAATCCACAGCCGTGGTTGGGAAGATA
Organism: Enterobacter sp. C6; assembly: GCF_008122455.1. Taxonomy (NCBI): domain Bacteria; kingdom Pseudomonadati; phylum Pseudomonadota; class Gammaproteobacteria; order Enterobacterales; family Enterobacteriaceae; genus Enterobacter; species Enterobacter sp. C6. The sequence continues at coordinate 61,540 of NZ_QPFW01000251.1, read as the reverse complement.
AGTTTTGCTTCAATTTCGTCGAATCGTTTTCTCCGTCGTCAGCACGCTGGCGCTGGCTGCACCGGTATACGCAGGTAAGCTCGCTATCGTGATTGATGACTTCGGTTATCGTCCACACTATGAAAATCAGGTGCTGGCGATGCCGTCGGCCATCTCCGTCGCCGTCCTTCCGAATGCCCCTCACGCGCGTGAGATGGCGACCAAAGCCCACAGCAGCGGTCATCAGGTTCTCATCCACCTGCCCATGGCACCGCTCAGCAAGCAGCCGCTGGAAAAAGATACCCTCCGCCCGGATATGAGCAGCGAGGAGATCGAGCGCATCATCCGCGACGCCTACAACAAAGTGCCGTATGCCGTTGGTCTGAACAATCACATGGGTAGTGCGATGACCTCCAGCCTGTACGGGATGCTCAAAGTGATGCAGGCGCTGGAGCGTTATAACCTCTACTTCCTCGACAGCATGACCATCGGCAACAGCCAGGCGATGCGCGCCGCTCAGGGAACGGGCGTAAAGGTGATTAAGCGTAAGGTGTTCCTGGATGATACCCAGAACGAAGCTGATATTCGCGTGCAGTTCAATCGCGCGGTACAGCTGGCCCGCCGTAATGGCTCGGCCATTGCCATCGGTCACCCGCACCCGTCTACCGTTCGCGTCCTGCAGCAAATGCTGCCGACCTTACCTGCCGATATCACGCTGGTACGCCCGAGCGATCTGCTGAACGAACCGCAGGTGGATACCTCTACGCCAAATTCTGCGCAGCCCGTCCCGACAGCGCCGCGTAATCCGTTCCGCGGCGTGAAGCGCTGTGTACCGAAGCAACCGCCTGAACCGGTCTATGCGACCCGCTTCTTCTCCGTTATCGGAGACAGCATCAGCAACAGCACGCTGGTGAAATACGTCCAGCAGCAATGGCAGGGATGGGGTAAGAAAGCCTGACGATAAAAAAGCCACCGTCATGGTGGCTTTTTTATCACTTCAGTTCGAAAGAACCGTCGAGGATCTGGCTATACAACGTCGGCTGGCCGTTGTCTGTAGTTTGGTATTGTTCTTTGTGCGAGAGCTTATAAATGCCCACGGGATCATTATTTAGCATCGCCATGGCCGTCAAATCAGGTTTCGCTGAGATGAACTGGCGAATCAGAAAGCGATTATTCCCGGTGACCGGCTGTTGATCCATGATCTGACGAAACTGCGGATAGCGCTCGCGCGCATATAAGAAACTGTAATCAATCAGGAAGTATTCAATCAGGATATCGTGGTGTTGCCAGTAGCGATACAGAATATCCCGAACCGTCTTTACCAGTGAGCATCCCTTTTGGGCTGCAAGAAAATAGGCCGTCCAGTAACCCTGGCTCAATGCGTTTTCAGGTGAATCAAAACGTAGTGATGAGAAGGTGTTCTCAAAAAATGTTTCCGGCACCGGCTTCGTCATGAACACCGTGGCGTCCATCCAGATCCCGCCATATTGATACAGCAGCGAACAACGAACAATATCAGAGTATTGCGCCTTACTAATCAGCCCCGCCTGGTATTTCGTTTTGATGTGTTCAGGGAGAGTAAGGTAGTCAGGGATATTCTCATCCGTCAGGATAATGACCTGCGCATCCGGCGTGTTTGCTTGAACAGATGCAATGCATCGCTTCACCAACTCAGGCGCGCTATCGAGCCCCTGGAACCAGCAGATCCAGATGACGCGTGATTGTTCCGATTCAGTTAGTTGCGCAGCGTCAGGCTGAACATGCAGATCATCAATAACGCTAAAAATTGTCTCTTTTTTCTTCCGCTCAAAATGGCTGGCCGCACGCTGAAAAAGAGAAAAACCCGTTTTTTTGTGCCAGCGTCGGGTTTTCTTGATGAGCTTATTCGTTGCATTGAGATTCATCATTTCACCTTAATAAATTCAGAATAGCTCTTTTAGCGTACGGCGAAGCAGTTTCATTTTTAACTTAGCGTCTTTTTTACGCCCTCGTAATAAACAATTCATACGAGTCGATTTAAACCCACGAAAAGACATGAGCTGGAACAAGTTATTACTGCGAGTAACTTCAGACATGTACTGTCGATATTTAAAATAGAGCTTACGGTACGCATTGTATTTTTTAACTTGCGACGTAATCCGATCGCTCCCGTGTTCAGCATCCACCATCGCCGTACTGAAGCTGTACTTGATACCTGGACCATATTTCAGAATTAATTTAATCCAGACGTCGCGATCTTGCTGTTGTTTAATTTCAGGAGAAAATCCGCCTACACCTAACAGTTTTTCTTTAGTGGTCAAGACCTGATTGCCCACCACGTTTTCGCACAAAATATCCTGTAGCGCAATAATCCTTTTATCATCAGTATCCGGATAAGTGCGGTGGGTCTTATCCAGCCGGGCGGGGGTATCCGTCACAAAGGCATACTTATCATCATACCGCTCAGCGAGTTTCGTCAGACGTTCTGGCAGGAAATAATCGTCATCATCCAGCCCCGTCACAAACACGCCGTGCGATAGCGCATAACCCCGGTTACGGCTGAAGTTAGAACCGCTGTTCTTTTCGTTACGTTCGTAGATGAAATGCACAAAACGCGCTTCACACTCCGCGCGCATACGCTCGATAAGTTGAGCGGTTTGCTCATTAGAACAATCATCAACAATAACCAATTCTACCGCAGGGTATGTCTGAGCAATAACTGAACGAATTGCGCGCTCCAGCAACGCCTCTCTGTTGTAGGTGGTGATGATTACTGAAATCAGTTCGTTCATGGCATGCTCGTCTGGTAAAAGGTATTTCTCCATCGGGAGAATACCTTTTTCCCGATGGAGAATCAAAACGATTACTTAATGACCTTATGGTGTTTGTTCTGTTCAAGGAAAACAATCGACATTATCAACGTCAGCATCCAGGCTATAGGGGTTGTTTTTGAATAGAACATCACGCCACCTACTCCGAACATAACAATCGAGACCAGGAAAGCGAAAAGAATAATACTTTTACGGATACGTAATGCATACCAGCCAAGCGATATAACAAACAGAATATAGAGAATAACGCCTGAAGGACCTTTTACAGAAAGGGTTTCAACAATTTCATTATGAAGATGACCACGAATGTGATCCAGTGCACCTGACAGGCTTGGATCTTTATTAACTTCATCAATTATCTTTGCGTTTCGCTCATCAGTAGACTGCCATAAATAACTATTTTTAGATGCAGCTAATCCCACCTTCCACATAGCAAAACGAGCCCCAACAGAAGTGGCACTGTTCGCTTTATCATAGGAAGCGATGTCATTATTAAAGTCATTATAACGCTGTGTCAGACTGTCTTTCATCATAAATGCGCCTGCCAGCAAAGCGATCAGAAAAACAGACACCCCCTTCCACGGAATATGCTTGTCCCGGTACAGCTTAAATACCATCAAGCCGAAGAAAATAATCGGATAGGTCAAAATAGCTGCCCGCGTTTCTGTCGCCACCAGTACCAGGAAGGTAATAAAGAAGTGCGCGAGTATAAACAGCTCTTTCCATCGACTTGAACTGTGTTGTAGCACCAGAATCGTATAGAACGAGATAAACGCAATGGTATAGGCAGCTCCTGTTGCATCAGCTCCACCAGCAAGGGAGAGCGTTACCCTTTGGTTTTCAAGAAACAGGTGCTGGTACCCGGCGTAGACAACAATCATCACCTGCAATGCGATAGCCAGCAGCATATGAATCTTATTGCTACCTACTTTGAGCTGATTACGGTTCACAAACACGAAGATGGAAAATGCTCCGAACAGGCAGATTTTCCCGACTTCAAGATAAGCGCGATATGAGTTGATCGCCGCACTATCAACCTTATACATTCGATACCAGACCAGATCGCAAATCCCGATGATCAACAGGACCAGACAAAGCCAGAATGCATCATTCTTTCTGAAATTTTTAATATCCAACAAGAAAATAACGAATGCGGTAACACCCGCCAGGCCCAAAATTTTGGCAGATAAATTGGGTGAAACAACTACGCAACCAAAAGCGATAGCACACAGTCCAAAGAGTAATTGCAACAACGCAAACTGGACCTTATCTCGTTCTACATTAATCATCATTATTCCATTTACTAAGAAGGCAAAGCAGGCTAGCACACTGCTAAATGCAAGTTTATCGCACCAGTGTTAACGAATATTACGCCAGTCATAGGACTTCCCGGTCGTGTCCAGCACGGAAACGTTCTTATTGTAACCGGTAAGCCAGGACTGTACCGACTGGACAGGCTCCCCCTGGCGATGGATCCCAAGCCACAGCTCTGCCAGCGTATTAATATCATCAGCTGACCATACGGTATTGTAATCTCCGGTATATTGCTTACCAGAATCCACCTGATGTCCGTACCAGATAAACACCGGGATATGCAGCGCCTCTCGCGGAGGATTAACGTTACCGTGGGAGTAAGCTACAGCACGTTTCGGATCGCGAATGAGGCCATGATCGGAGAAATACATGACGGATGAGCGCGAGTTTTCCAGAAGGCTAAAGACCTTGCCCATCAACGTATCCGTATATCGCACAGAGTTGTCATAACAGTCATCGGCTTCATTATCACCGTGCAAAACCGCCTGGCTGGCAGGGAAGCGTCGACAGGAAGGTTCGTGACTTCCGTACAAATGCAGAACAATTAATTTCTTGCCCGGCGCTTTAAGCGCATTCTGCAACAGCGGCAAAAGGTCTTCGTCGTAGCCCCCGTCAATCCATTCATGCTGTTTCGTGTTCAGAGCAATGCCGGTAATGACGTTATTATGCGCCCCTCCTTTACCCTGACGACTAAACCAGTACGTATCATATCCCGCTTTATTAGCGATATTGATGACGTTATCGCCATACTTACGCGGATCGCGTGCATTCACAGTATCCGCGGTTAACGCCAGCGGTACCGCCATAATCGTGACCGGTGCAGGCGTAACGGCATTGCGGAACAGTAAGAGCTGCGATTTTTGCTTTTCCAGCTCTGGAGTAGTATCTCGTTGATAACCATAGATACTCATATTTGCCGTACGCTCAGACTCACCAATGATCAGCACATAGTTTTCGATGCCGGTATCGGATAACGTGATTTTATAATCAGGAATATTTTTGCCGATATTGGCCACCACGGCATTATCTTCAATGGCCTGCATAAAGACTTTTGATGTGCTAACAGGCGTCGCCTGAACCACGCGCTGTGCCAGGCTTTCGACGCTGCTTTTCCTGAGTTGATGCTGCAAGGCCTGACCATAAAAAGCCAGCAGCGTGACGGCAAGCGCAACGGCGGGCCAGCGACGAAAACGCGGCGCGACAGGCCATTTGCCGGTATTCGCGGTATAAATGAACAACGCGGACAGGGCGATAAAGATCAGGCAATCGCGCCAGTACAAACCGAGCATCGAACTTGCTTCACCCGGTGTCGTATTGAGTACGCTCAGCGCAAAACCATAACTAAACGCAGAATTGAAATTACTCCAGGCGTATAGCTGTAAAGTAATATCTGCTGCAACCGGAATTAATAAAATAATCGCCAGTACATTCCTGATTAATTTATTGTTTATACATTTTAATGTCAGCAATATCAGCGCGAAAACCAACGTGCGGTTAATCACCGCATTATATTTAGCATGTATAATATTAACGCCAATGACTATTAGCAGAGAAATAACGACAGTAAAGAAAGCGGTAAATCGCGAAGGTGTCTCAACCAACTTCTGTGAAAACAGTGTGGACATAATGACCTGATTAGCCTGGCAATATCTTTCCTGACGAAATCATTTTGATTGCAAGAATGAACGTGCGGAGAAGACAGAATGGATGAAATTTCGCCAGAAGTTAACAAGTAACTTCTGGAAAGTCAAACCGCTAAGAAAGAGTGCTGGCACCCGTAAAAGTGATGCCAGCAGACAGGTTACTCCCAGCTCAGGATCACCTTCCCTGACTGGCCGGAACGCATCGCGTCAAAGCCCTGCTGGAACTCATCGATGGAGAAACGGTGAGTAATAATCGGGGACAGATCCAGACCGGACTGAATTAATGCCGCCATCTTGTACCAGGTCTCAAACATCTCGCGGCCATAGATGCCCTTGATGAACAGCCCCTTGAAGATCACTTTGTTCCAGTCGATAGACATATCCGACGGCGGAATGCCCAGCATCGCGATACGACCGCCGTGGTTCATGGTGTCGAGCATGGTGCGGAACGCCGGCGGTGCACCGGACATCTCCAGGCCCACGTCAAAGCCTTCGGTCATGCCCAGCTCTTCCATCACGTCGGTCAGGCTCTCTTTCGAGACATCCACCGCGCGGGTGACCCCCATTTTGCGCGCCAGAGACAGACGGTATTCGTTCACGTCGGTGATCACAACGTTGCGCGCACCCACGTGCTTCGCCACGGCTGCCGCCATAATGCCGATTGGGCCCGCGCCGGAGACCAGCACGTCTTCACCGACCAGGTCGAAGGAGAGCGCGGTGTGTACCGCGTTGCCGAACGGATCGAAGATGGAGGCCAGATCGTCAGAAATATTGTCCGGGATTTTGAAGGCGTTAAAGGCCGGGATCACCAGGTATTCCGCGAAGCAGCCCGGACGGTTCACGCCCACGCCGATGGTATTACGGCACAGGTGCGTACGTCCGCCGCGGCAGTTACGGCAGTGACCACAGGTAATATGGCCTTCACCGGAGACGCGGTCGCCAATTTTAAAACCTTTTACTTCCTGGCCGATGCCCACCACTTCGCCGACATATTCGTGACCGACAACCATCGGTACCGGAATGGTTTTCTGCGACCACTGGTCCCAGTTGTAGATGTGAACGTCAGTACCGCAGATAGCCGTTTTACGAATTTTGATCAGCAGATCGTTATGACCGACTTCCGGTTCCGGCACGTCGGTCATCCAAATCCCTTCTTCCGCTTTCAGTTTGGATAACGCTTTCATCACACGTCCTCAGGCAATGACGCCCAGCTGTTTGCCGATGCGGGTAAAGGCTTCCACCGCACGTTCAATTTGTTCAGGCGTATGCGCCGCAGACATCTGGGTGCGGATACGCGCCTGACCTTTTGGCACCACCGGGAAGAAGAACCCGGTGACGTAAATACCTTCTTTCTGCAGTTCGCGGGCAAATTGCTGCGCGACGACCGCATCACCCAGCATCACCGGAATGATCGCGTGGTCAGCACCGGCCAGGGTGAAACCTGCGGCGCTCATTTTTTCACGGAACAGACGGGCGTTGGACCACAGACGGTCGCGCAGCTCAGCGCCAGACTCCACCATCTCCAGCACTTTGATGGAGGCGGCAACAATCGCCGGCGCCAGGGAGTTGGAGAACAGATACGGGCGAGAGCGCTGGCGCAGCCACTCAACCACCTCTTTACGCGCGGCGGTATAGCCGCCGGACGCGCCGCCGAGCGCTTTGCCCAGCGTACCGGTGATGATGTCCACGCGGCCCATCACGTCGCAGTACTCGTGGGAACCACGGCCGTTTTCGCCAACAAAGCCGACCGCGTGAGAGTCATCGACCATCACCAGCGCGTCGTATTTGTCTGCCAGGTCGCACACGCCCTTCAGGTTAGCGATCACACCGTCCATGGAGAACACGCCGTCGGTGGCGATCAGCACGTGGCGGGCACCCGCTTCACGAGCCTCTTTCAGGCGTGCTTCCAGCTCAACCATGTCGTTGTTGGCGTAGCGGAAACGCTTCGCTTTACACAGGCGTACGCCGTCGATGATGGAGGCGTGGTTCAGGGCGTCGGAGATAATCGCATCTTCTGCGCCGAGCAGGGTCTCAAACAGACCGCCGTTGGCATCGAAGCAGGAGGAGTACAGAATCGCGTCTTCCATTCCGAGGAAGCTCGCCAGCTTTTGCTCAAGCTGCTTGTGGCTGTCCTGGGTACCGCAGATAAAGCGTACGGAGGCCATGCCGAAACCGTGGGTGTCCATGCCGTTTTTTGCAGCGGCAATCAGCTCAGGGTGATTCGCAAGACCTAAATAGTTGTTCGCACAAAAGTTAATCACATGGCTGCCGTCGGCAACGGTGATGTCCGCCTGCTGGGCAGACGTGATAATACGCTCTTCCTTGAACAACCCTTCCGCACGTGCGGTGTCGAGGTCGCTGTTTAACTGTTTGTAAAAATCACCACGCATTGCAATTCTCCAGACTCGGCAAATTTCGGGACATATTACCCAAACCTATAGTTCATGACGAGATGACACGTCATCTCTTATCGTTTTTGCAGCATAAATCACGCGTACCCCTGCGCTGTGAAGGTGAATGGCTGAAGGGCAGCCATACTAATGATATGATAGAGACATTAGCGTCCGGGATTGTCCCCGGGCTCCACACTTCAAAGGTTACAGTTATGATCATCGTTACCGGCGGCGCAGGCTTTATCGGCAGTAATATTGTTAAGGCTCTCAATGACAAAGGCATCACCGACATCCTGGTGGTTGACAACCTGAAAGATGGCACTAAGTTCGTCAACCTGGTGGATCTGAACATCGCTGACTACATGGATAAAGAAGACTTCCTTATCCAGATTATGGCAGGCGAAGAGTTCGGCGAGATCGAAGCCATCTTCCACGAAGGTGCGTGTTCTTCCACCACCGAGTGGGATGGTAAGTACATGATGGACAACAACTATCAGTACTCTAAAGAGATCCTGCACTACTGCCTGGAGCGTGAGATTCCGTTCCTGTACGCCTCCTCCGCGGCAACCTACGGTGGCCGCACCTCGAACTTCATCGAATCCCGCGAATATGAGCAGCCGCTGAACGTCTACGGTTATTCTAAATTCCTGTTCGACGAGTACGTGCGTCAGGTTCTGCCGGAAGCGAACTCGCAGATCGTTGGTTTCCGTTACTTCAACGTCTACGGACCGCGTGAAGGCCACAAAGGCAGCATGGCAAGCGTGGCGTTCCACCTGAACACCCAACTGAATAACGGTGAAAGTCCAAAACTGTTCGAAGGCAGCGACGGCTTTAAGCGCGACTTCGTTTACGTGGGCGACGTGGCGGCCGTAAACCTGTGGTTCTGGGAAAACGGCGTGTCCGGCATCTTCAACCTCGGTACCGGCCGTGCGGAATCCTTCCAGGCAGTGGCTGACGCCACGCTGGCGTATCACAAAAAAGGCAGCATCGAGTACATTCCGTTCCCGGAAAAACTGAAAGGCCGTTATCAGGCGTTCACGCAGGCCGATCTGACCAACCTGCGCGCCGCAGGCTACGACAAGCCATTCAAGACCGTTGCCGAAGGCGTAACGGAATATATGGCCTGGCTGAACCGCGACGCGTAAGTATGAGAATTCTGGTGATCGGCCCGTCATGGGTGGGCGACATGATGATGTCGCAAAGTCTCTATCGCACGCTCAAGGCGCGTTATCCCCAGGCGATAATCGACGTGATGGCACCCGCATGGTGCCGTCCGCTGTTATCGCGTATGCCGGAAGTGAATGAAGCCATCCCGATGCCACTCGGCCACGGGGCGCTGGAAATCGGCGAACGCCGCAAGCTCGGTCATAGCCTGCGCGAGAAGCGCTACGATCGCGCGTATGTCCTGCCAAACTCCTTTAAATCCGCCCTGGTGCCCTTCTTTGCGGGCATCCCACATCGCACCGGCTGGCGCGGTGAAATGCGCTACGGTCTGCTGAACGATGCGCGGGTGCTGGATAAAGAAGCCTGGCCGCTGATGGTGGAGCGCTATGTGGCGCTGGCCTATGACAAAGGCGTGATGCGCAGCGCGAAAGATCTGCCGCAGCCGCTGCTCTGGCCACAGCTTCAGGTTAACGACGGTGAAAAATCCCAGACCTGTAACGCGTTTGGTCTTTCGTCTGAACGCCCGATGATTGGCTTCTGCCCAGGCGCCGAGTTCGGCCCGGCAAAACGCTGGCCGCACTATCACTATGCGGAGCTGGCGAAACAGCTGATTGACGAAGGCTACCAGATTGTCCTGTTCGGTTCGGCAAAAGATCACGAGGCTGGCAACGAAATTCTCGCCACGCTGAGCAACGAGCAGCAGGCCTGGTGCCGCAATCTGGCAGGAGAAACGCAGCTTGAACAGGCTGTTATCCTGATTGCCGCCTGTAAAGCGGTGGTCACTAACGACTCTGGCCTGATGCACGTCGCCGCTGCGCTCAACCGCCCACTGGTGGCGCTGTATGGCCCAAGTAGCCCGGACTTCACGCCCCCGCTTTCTCATAAAGCGCGCGTCATCCGCCTGATCACCGGCTACCACAAAGTGCGCAAAGGCGATGCCGCAGAAGGCTACCATCAGAGCCTGATCGACATTACGCCAGCGCGCGTTCTCGAAGAGCTTAACGAGCTGCTGTTGAGCGAAGAAGGGTAACGAATGCGGGTACTGATCGTTAAAACTTCTTCGATGGGCGATGTTCTGCATACGCTGCCGTCACTGACGGACGCCATGCGGGCCATTCCCGGCATTCGTTTTGACTGGGTGGTGGAGGAGGGCTTCGCGCAGATCCCCACCTGGCATGAAGCGGTTGACCGCGTGATCCCGGTGGCGATTCGCCGCTGGCGCAAAGCGTGGTTCTCCGCGCCGATTAAAGCCGAACGCAAAGCCTTCCGTGAGGCGGTGCAGGCACAGCGTTACGACGCCATCATCGACGCCCAGGGGCTGGTGAAAAGCGCCGCGCTGGTCACGCGTCTGGCACACGGCGTAAAGCACGGGATGGACTGGCACAGCGCCCGCGAACCGCTGGCGAGCCTGTTTTATAACCGTCGTCATCACATCGCAAAGCAACAGCATGCGGTGGAACGTACCCGCGAGCTGTTTGCCAAAAGCCTGGGGTATGCGAAACCGGAAACCCAGGGCGACTATGCAATTTCCCGGCATTTCCTGCACGCCTCATCGCAGAAAAGCGACCCTTATTTGATTTTCCTTCACGCGACAACCCGCGATGACAAGCACTGGCCGGAAGCGTACTGGCGCGAACTGATCGGCCTGCTGGCAAGCGCGGGGCTGCGTATTAAACTCCCGTGGGGCGCACCGCACGAAGAGGCACGGGCCAAACGTCTGGCAGAAGGGTTTGATTACGTGGACGTTCTGCCACGCATGAAACTTGACGGCGTCGCTCAGGCGCTGGCAGGCGCTACGGCTGTGGTCTCCGTGGATACGGGCCTCAGCCACCTGACGGCGGCGCTGGACCGTCCTAACATCACGCTTTACGGCCCAACGGACCCGGGCCTGATCGGCGGCTATGGAAAAAATCAGTATATCTGCCGCCCGGAACACTCATCGCAGTTGAGCGATCTCAGCGCCGCTGCGGTATTTGCGCAATTAGAGCCTTTGCTGGCAGCAGAGAGAGCCTATGTCTGATTTTTTCTCAGCGGAGCGCCCGCCAAAGCGCGTGCTGATTATTAAGCTGCGTCACCACGGTGACGTTCTGCTTACCTCGCCGGTTTTTACCGTGCTGAAAAAGAACTGGCCGAACGTGGAGGTCGACGCGCTGGTCTATGACGACACGCAGGCGATGCTGACCAGCCACCCGCATATCGACCAGGTCCATACTATTGGGCGCAACTGGCGCAAAAAGGGGTGGTTTGAACAATTCCGCCTCTACCGCGCGCTGCTCAATACCCTGAAAGACCGTCAGTACGACGTGCTCATTAACCTGACCGAACACTGGCACGGCGCGCGTCTGGCGCGTCGCCTGAAGCCGCGCGTCTCCGTCGGCTTTAAGCCGGATAAACGCGGGGGCCTGGCACGTCGTCGCTGGGTGAAGTCGTTCACCACGCTCTACCCGGCGATTCAGGACAACAGCCGCCATATGGTGGAAGTCAATCTGGATGCCCTGCGCCGAATCGGTATTCATCCCCAGTCCGACGAAGACAAGCATACGCTTTTTGTGCCTGGTGACGCGGCAGAAGCCTCTGTGGCCGAAAAACTGGCCGGGTTTGGGCTCAAGAGTAAATCCTATATCCTGGTTCACCCGACCTCGCGCTGGATGTTTAAGGCCTGGGATATCAAAAAGCTGGCAGCGACCATTGATAACCTGGCGGCGCGCGGCTTGCCAATTATCCTTTCCGCCGCACCGTCAAAAGAAGAGAAGGCCTACATGGACGAGCTGCGCGCTGCGCTCACCCAGCCGGTCTTTGATTTGAGCGGTCAGTTGAACCTGAAAGAACTGGGCGCGCTCATGAAGCACGCGCGGGTCTATTTCGGTGTGGACTCCATGCCGATGCACCTTGCAAGCGCCGTCGGTACCCCGACCGTCGCCATCTTTGGCCCTACCGGCGCCATCAAGTGGGCACCGTGGGGGGTGAACTATCGCGTAATCGTTGCCGGGTTTACCTGCCAGCCGTGCGGTAAAGCGGGCTGCGGAGACAGCGGTGTCTCAGACTGCATCACAGCCATCACCCCACAGCAGGTGCTGAGCGCCATCGACACGATGCTCCTGGAAAATCCTGCATGAAGCTGGCGATAGTCCGACAAACCTACAACCCCAACGGTGGTGCAGAGCGTTTCGTCTCGCGCGCGCTTAACGTGCTGTCGCAGGACACGTCCCTGGACGTGACGCTGATTGCCCGCCAGTGGGAAGACGCCACCGGCTGGAAAACGCTGACGGTCAATCCGCCGTTCCGTAACCGTATCGCCCGTGAATCCGGCTTTGCCACCGAAGCCGCTTCGCATTTTGCGCAGTTTGATATTGTGCAAAGTCACGAGCGCATACCGGGAGCGACCATTTTCCGGGCCGGGGACGGGGTTCACGCCGCCTGGCTTGAGCAATATGGCCGCATCCTCTCGCCACTGGCGCGCTGGGCGCAATCTCTGAGCCGCTATCACCGCTACATTCTGCAGGCTGAGACGCAGATGTTTACCCATTCGCAGCTGCGCAAGGTGATCTGTAATTCGAAGATGGTGCGCGATGATATTGCCCGTCGCTTCGGGCTGTCGGAAGACAAGCTGACGGTGATCTACAACGGCGTAGACACCGTTCAGTTTAGCCCTGAGGTCCGCGCCCTTTCGCAGCGTGATGCACTGGGCATTCCCCGTAACGCACCGGTACTGGCGTATGTTGGGTCAGGTTTCAGTCGTAAAGGTGTTGCCACCGCGCTACGCGCCATTGTGCCGCATTCTGACGTCTGGCTGCTAATTGCCGGACGCGATAAACATGCGCGGAAGTTTGAAAAACTGGCACAGGCTCTGGGGGTTTCCTCACGCGTGAAGTTCCTGGGACCCGTTGCCAACGTGCGCGAAGTCTATGGGACGGCTGATGCTCTGATCCTGCCGACGCTTTACGATCCCTTCCCGAACGTCTGCGTGGAAGCGCTGGCCTGCGGTCTGCCGCTGCTTACCAGCCACGGCTGCGGTGCGGCGGAGTGGATAAACGAGGGTAAAAACGGCTGGGTGCGTGATGCGCTGGACAGCGAAGGCTACCAGCAGGCCATATCTCAATGGCTGAAAGGCCGTGAACAGGGTGTCGATTACTCCGCTGCTGCGCGTGCAACTGCAGAGCCCTTCACCCTGGACAGAATGGCGAAAGAGCTGCAGGCACTTTATCGCGATCTGCTGCGCTGAGCCGCATCGGAGAAGACCTTCTCCATCGCGTCCAGCATACATTCGCGGGTAAAATGTGTACTCAGATAGTCATACCCCTGTTGCGCGAGCGTCTCGCGAAGGGCTGAGTCGTCATAGAGTTTCATTATGGCATCGTGCAGTGCGTTTTCGTCGCGCTGCGCGATTAAAATGCCCGTCTGCCCGTTAATCACCGCATCTCCCGTTCCACCGGCGTCCGTCGCAATAGTTGCAATACGGGTGGCTAATGATTGCAGTACGCCCTGTGGAACACCTTCCATATCGTGCGAAGGACTCAGGGCAATATCAAAGGCCGGAAACCAGCGTTCCGGATCGGGTTGATGTCCCGCCATGACCACGCGCTGCTGTAATCCCAGCGCGGCGATTTCCTGTTCCAGCGTCGCCTTGTGCGGGCCTTCGCCGACAATCGCCAGCTTGATGTGTGGATTGTCGATTTTCGCCAGGGCGCGCAACAGTACGCTATGGCCTTTGTTCGGACGCAAATGCGACACCACGCCCAGCCAGAAATCGTCTCCGGACAGGCCACAATGCGCGCGGGCTTCGTGCTTATCTCTCGGGTGAAAACGCTGCGTATCGACACCGCTTGGCACCGAGGTACTCTGGGACATCGGCACGCCAATATTTGCCACCTGATGACGCAACGCCTCCCCCGTGGTCACGATATGTGCACAGGCCGTGCGGAACAGCCAGCGTGTCGTCCAGTTGTTGCGCGGTACGCCTGACGCATGACGGGTGCGGACCAGCGGCACAGGGTTGGCGAGCGTCAGATTCGCCAGCGCCACCAGCCATGTATCGGCAGAGTTGTGACTGTTGATAACGTCAATCGACTGACGGTTATCCTTCAGCCAGCGACGCAGCAACCGCAGATTTTTAAGGTTCTTGCGCTTCAACGGCATCGTGACAACCGTCAATCCGGCATTGCGCGCCAGCGCATGCAGCGGCGCGGTTTCCGGACAAAGGAGAGTAACCTGATGGCCACGCTGAATCATCCCAAGCGATTCGTTGATAATGCGCAGAGGCTGTCCGCCTTTGCCACCGTCTGCTTCAGTGTGAACAATATGCATACATTTCCTGTTAAGAATCTCGTCCGCGTGACGCTAATTTGCCGCCTGGCAGGATCTTTGTCCCTCCAGGCATATGTTTTTAGTATCCACCAGATATAATACAGCACGAATGGTATCACCATATTGGGTGGCCTGCCCTGAACACAACGGAGAAAGCATGTCCGACACACCTTTATTGAGCCTTGTAGTCGCCGTCTATAACGGTGAAAAATTCCTCAGCGCATTTTTCGACAGTATCAAAGCTCAACATCTGGACAGTCTGGAACTGGTCGTTGTGAACGACGGGTCAAGCGACAACTCCTCGGCCATCATTGCGCAGTACGCCGGAGAATTCCCGTTCTACAAGGTCATTGACCAGGCGAACCAGGGCGTCTCGGCGGCCCGTAATACGGGTCTGGCGCAAGCGACAGGCGAGTACGTCGCGTTCCCGGATATCGACGATGTCATTTATCCGGGCATGTATCCGCGACTGCTTGAAATGGCCAAAAATAACAATCTCGATGTGGCTACCTGCAACGGCACGTATATCTACGATGACGGCAGGCCGTCGAAGAAAATCTTCCCGTCCGACAAACTGCAATCTACAGACGTGCTGGATGGCCCAACGTGGCTACAGCGCGCGCTGGCGTCGCGTAAATTCCTGCACGTTACCTGGCTGAATATTTATCGCCACGCATTTATTAAAGAGCAGGGTTTCACCTTTGAGCATGGTCTGCGTCATCAGGATATCCCGTGGACCACTGAAGTGCTGCTTACTGCAAAACGCGTGCAGTACACTGACGAAACGTTCTACGACTACCTGATTCATTCCGCCTCCGTCTCGCACACGCCAGGAACGGATGACACGCGTATGCGTAACGCCCGTCACTACATGAAAATCCTGGAAATGCTGGATGTTATCAACCAGCGCTACCCGGAGGCCGTGCGCCGGGTGCCGGCCTGCAGGTGGCAAATTGCAAAAGAGGGGCTGGGCATTCTGCACGCTATTAACAACATCGGCGATCTCAGCAAAAAACGCGAAATCATCCGTGAACTGTTCGACCGCGGTATCTGGGCACTCATCTGGAAAAATGCCCGTGGACTGCGCCAGCACTGGCGGCTGGGTCGCCGTTATTTCCGTTTGAAACGGTATCTGGCATAAGAGATAGCTTTACCTGGCTTAAATGCTTAGAATTTGCCCGCCGAAACTAAAAAAACGGATAATCGCTTGGAATTGTTGTATACCGCTCTGCTCTACATCATTCAGCCACTGGTGTGGCTGAGGCTGTTGCTTCGTAGCCGTAAAGCGCCTGCGTATCGTAAACGCTGGGCTGAACGCTATGGCTTCTGCCGCAATAAAGTCGCTCCGGACGGTATTTTGCTGCATTCCGTTTCTGTCGGTGAAACGCTGGCGGCAATCCCGCTGGTTCGCGCCCTGCGTCACCGCTACCCGTCGCTGCCAATTACCGTCACGACGATGACGCCAACCGGCTCGGAGCGCGCGTTATCCGCTTTTGGCAAAGACGTCCATCACGTCTATCTCCCTTACGATCTGCCCTGCGCCATGAATCGTTTCCTCAACACCGTGCGCCCGAAGCTGGTGATTGTGATGGAAACCGAACTGTGGCCGAACATGATTTCCGCCCTGCATGCCCGTAAAATTCCGCTGGTGATTGCCAACGCGCGCCTGTCAGAGCGCTCGGCGAAAGGCTACGGCAAGCTGGGTAAATTTATGCGCCGCCTGCTGAGCAAGATCACGCTGATCGCCG
This sequence comes from Enterobacter sp. C6, assembly GCF_008122455.1. NCBI lineage: Bacteria > Pseudomonadati > Pseudomonadota > Gammaproteobacteria > Enterobacterales > Enterobacteriaceae > Enterobacter > Enterobacter sp. C6. The sequence continues at coordinate 45,185 of NZ_QPFW01000251.1, read as the reverse complement.
CGCAGAATGAAGAAGATGCGGCACGCTTTGTCTCTCTGGGCCTCAAACGCAACCAGCTCGCGGTGACGGGCAGCCTGAAGTTCGATATTTCTGTTACCCCTGAGCTCGCTGCCCGTGCGATCACGCTGCGTCGCCAGTGGGCCCCGCGTCGTCAGGTCTGGATTGCGACCAGTACCCATGACGGTGAAGAAGAGATCATCCTGCAGGCGCACCGCAAGCTGCTGGAAAGCTTCCCTGATTTACTGCTGATCCTCGTGCCCCGCCATCCGGAGCGTTTCAAAGATGCCCGTGAAATGGTGCAGAAAGGCGGTTTCAGCTTCACGTTGCGCAGCAGCGGTGAGATCCCTTCCGGCAGCACCCAGGTGGTGATTGGCGATACGATGGGCGAACTGATGCTGCTGTACGGCATTGCTGACCTCGCGTTTGTCGGTGGCAGCCTGGTCGAGCGTGGCGGACATAACCCGCTGGAGCCAGCAGCCCACGCCATTCCGGTGCTGATGGGGCCGCACACGTTTAACTTCAAAGATATCTGCGCGAAATTACAGCAGGCCGATGGTTTGATTACCGTGACCGATGCAGATTCAGTAGTCAAAGAGGTATCGACCCTTCTGACTGACGAAGATTATCGCCTGTGGTACGGGCGCCATGCGGTCGAAGTGCTGCACCAGAACCAGGGCGCCCTGACCCGTCTGCTGCAGCTTCTGCAACCTTACCTGCCCCAGCGGAGCCACTAATGTCAACGCGTCTGTCGGTCGTGATGATCGCCAAAAACGCCGCCGACCTGCTTCCGGACTGCCTGGCCTCCGTTGCCTGGGCTGACGAGATAGTCATTCTTGACTCCGGAAGTACGGACAACACGGTGGACGTTGCCCGGGCAGCGGGGGTAAAAGTGTTTATCGACACTGACTGGCAAGGCTATGGCATCCAGCGCCAGCGCGCGCAGGGGTATGCCACCGGTGAGTATGTTCTGATGCTCGATACTGACGAGCGTATTACGCCAGAACTTCAGCAGGCCATTCAGGCAGTGCTTTCTTCGCCTGAGCCTGGCGCCGTATACAGCATTGCCCGCCGCAACTACTTCCTTGGCCGATTTATGCGCCACAGCGGCTGGTATCCAGACCGCGTGACGCGCCTCTACGAGCGCGAGCGCTATCAGTACAACGACAATCTCGTCCATGAATCACTGGCCTGCGACAACGCCCGGATCATCCCCCTGACGGGCGATTTGCTGCACCTGACCTGCCGCGATTTCGCCAGCTTCCAGCGTAAACAGCTCAACTATGCTACCGCATGGGCGCAGGAGCGTCACCAGCGAGGCAAGAAGGCCTCGCTGACGGGTATCTTTACCCACACGCTGGGCGCGTTCCTGAAAACACTGCTGCTGCGCGGCGGCGTACTGGACGGTAAGCAGGGCTGGTTACTCGCGGTAGTGAATGCCCAGTATACTTTCAACAAATACACCGAGCTGTGGGCGCTCTGCCGCGGCTACTCAGAGAAAACGTGAGCCATGAGCACAAAAGCGATTTATCCGGGTACCTTCGATCCGATCACCAACGGTCATCTTGATATCATCACCCGTGCGGCATGCATGTTCGACAAGGTGATCCTGGCCATAGCCGCCAGCCCCAGCAAAAAGCCGATGTTTGACCTCAACGAGCGCGTACAGCTCGCCACCGATGCCATTTCGCACCTGCCGAATGTTGAGGTGGTCGGGTTTAGCGACCTGATGGCTAACTTCGCCCGCGCTCAGCAGGCAAACATTCTGATCCGTGGCTTACGCGCGGTGGCAGACTTCGAGTATGAAATGCAGCTGGCGCACATGAACCGCCACCTGATGCCGGAGCTGGAGAGCGTGTTCCTGATGCCCTCCAAAGAGTGGTCGTTTATCTCTTCCACGCTGGTGAAAGAGGTGGCGCGTCATCACGGGGACGTTACCCATTTCCTGCCGGTTAACGTCCACCAGGCGTTGATGGAAAAGCTAAAGTAGCCCTATTTCTGGCACTGACGGCAGTAGAACGTGGCGCGCTGGGCGTGCTTCGTGGCAATAACTGGCGTGCCGCAGACTCTGCACGGTTCGCCCTTACGGCCATACACCTGAAGCTCCTGGGCAAAATAGCCCGGCTTGCCGTCACTTTGCAGGAAGTCCTTCAACGTTGTCCCGCCCTGCTCAATCGAGCGAAGTAATACTGCTTTAATCACCCGGACCAGCAACTCACACTCCTGCGCCGACAGCGAAGAGGCCAGCCGATCGGGATGGATCCCGGCGGCAAACAGCGATTCGCTGGCATAAATATTCCCCACGCCGACCACCAGCTTGTTATCCATCAGCCACGGCTTAATCGGGCTTTTCTTCTTCGCGCACTTCGCCTTGAGATATTCCGCGTTAAACGCGTCTGAAAGCGGCTCCGGGCCCAGATGCGCCAGCACGTTATGTCCTTCCAGCTCCTTCGTCCACAGCCACGCGCCAAAGCGCCGTGGGTCAGTGTAACGGAGCACTTTGCCGTTGCTCATCACCAGATCGACGTGGTCGTGCTTTTCAGCAGGCAGTTCTTCGGTAAGAATGCGCAGGCTCCCGGACATCCCCAGGTGGATAATGATCCAGCCGTCGGGCAGTTCCAGCAGCAGGTATTTCGCGCGGCGCTGCACGCTAAGGACGGGTTGATCGCTCAGGGCATGGATCTCATCGGACACCGGCCAGCGCAGACGTCCGTTACGGACAACCGCGTGAAGAATCGTCGCGCCGACCAGATGGGGCTCAATGCCGCGACGGCTGGTTTCTACCTCAGGTAATTCAGGCATGGTTCCTCCGTTGAGATACAGAATGCAAAAAACCCCGCAGTTGCGGGGTTTTTCGATACAAGGAGACTAAAATTATTTGATTTTAGCTTCTTTGTACAGTACGTGCTGGCGTACAACTGGATCGAACTTTTTCAGTTCCAGTTTTTCCGGCTTAGTACGTTTGTTCTTCGTGGTGGTGTAGAAGTGACCTGTACCAGCAGAAGAAACCAGCTTGATTTTCTCGCGAATACCTTTAGCCATGATTTATTTCCTCTTTAAGTACTTAGTACTTTTCGCCACGGGCACGCAGTTCGGACAGAACTGTATCGATGCCTTTCTTATCGATTACACGCATACCTTTAGCAGATACGCGCAGGGTGACAAAACGCTTCTCGCTCTCAACCCAGAAACGGTGAGAGTGCAGGTTCGGCAGGAAACGGCGTTTAGTCGCGTTCAGTGCGTGGGAACGGTTGTTACCGGTCACCGGACGCTTGCCAGTAACTTGGCAGACTCGGGACATGTCTATTCTCCAAAAATCAAATTAGCTCGAGCTTCGTATGGGGTATCGGCGCCTCGTCAGGCTTTACAGCCCGGTCATCGCATAGTTCTAAGTGAACTCTCGATTGCCAGGCCCAAATGCCAAACCCGAGATTCTCAAAGGTGGCGTAGTATACGCTGACTCGGCGGTGTGCTCAAGTCCCGAACAGACAAAGATCCCGATGGATCGCGAGAAATAGCCTAAATCCAGCCATGTTCTGCGAAAGAAATGTACTCACCGCGGCCAATTATCAGATGGTCCAGCACACGAATGTCCATGAATTGACAGCATTTGATAATGCGTTCGGTGATTTCTTTGTCCGCTCTGCTCGGTTCTGCACAGCCAGAGGGGTGATTATGCGCGAGGATCACGCCCGCTGCATTCACTTTTATCGCTTCCCGCACAATTTCACGCGGATGCACCTCAACGTGGCTCAATGTGCCCGCAAAGAGACAGCTATGTTTCAGCACCCGATTTCTGTTATCAACAAAGATCACCATAAAGATCTCGCGTTCAATATCGGTTAACTGGCTTTGCAGGAATTCGCGCGTCATCGCGGGCGTCAGGATCGGATCGTCCTTCTCCATGCGGACATTGTAAAAACGGCGGGCAAGTTCGGCAATGGCCCGCAACTGGGCATATTTCGCCACTCCGATCCCCTCAACATGCGTAAACTGCGCCAGATCGGCGGTCAGTAAACCGTACAGCGAACCGAAACGTGCTATCAGCTCTTTTGCCAGCGTAAATACCGTTTTTCCGGGCGTTCCGGTACGTAAAAAGAGCGCCAGCAGTTCATCATCTTTTAACAGGGTGACGTCATAGCGCAGCAGTTTTTCGCGCGGCAGCAGCTGCTCATCCTCTTCTTCCATGCTCTTTCTCCTTTTTTTAACCGCATGCTGCCACACGCCAATCCGGCGCTCGACGGCCACGTTGCGTTCTTGCGTAGCGCCTCGCAAAGTGGTCGAAGGACAAAATCACCCCGCTTTGGGGATTGTGATAAAATGCCTGCTCTCTGGTGAAACCCAACAGGAAAGAATCATGATGAGCCTGGCCGGTAAAAAAATCGTTCTTGGCGTGAGCGGCGGCATTGCTGCCTACAAAGCGCCAGAGCTGGTGCGTCGTCTGCGCGAGCGCGGGGCAGATGTGCGGGTCGCGATAACCGAAGGCGGTAAAGCCTTTATCACTCCTCTGAGCCTGCAGGCCGTTTCAGGATACCCGGTATCTGACAGCCTGCTCGATCCGGCCGCCGAAGCCGCGATGGGCCATATTGAGCTGGGTAAATGGGCTGACCTGGTTATCCTTGCCCCCGCCACGGCTGATTTAATCGCCCGGGTGGCGGCCGGTATGGCAAACGATCTGGTCTCTACCATTTGTCTGGCCACGCCTGCCCCTGTTGCCGTCGTTCCTGCCATGAACCAGCAGATGTACCGTAACGCGGCCACCCAGCACAATCTGGAGGCGCTGGCCTCACGCGGCCTGCTTATCTGGGGTCCGGACAGCGGCAGCCAGGCCTGCGGCGATGTTGGCCCGGGTCGCATGCTTGACCCGCTGACGATTGTTGATATGGCCGCAGCCCATTTTTCGCCTGTCAACGATCTGCAACATCTCAACATCATGATTACCGCGGGCCCCACGCGCGAGCCGCTGGATCCGGTGCGCTACATCACCAACCACAGCTCCGGTAAAATGGGCTTTGCGATTGCCGCCGCCGCTGCGAAGCGTGGCGCGAACGTCACGCTGGTGAGCGGCCCGGTCTCGCTGCCTACCCCTGCGTTTGTGAAGCGAATTGACGTTACTACCGCGCTGGAGATGGAAGCCGCCGTACAGGCTCATGCGCAAAGCCAGCAGATTTTTATCGGCTGTGCTGCCGTCGCAGACTATCGTGCCGAGACGATCGCCGAGGCTAAAATTAAAAAGCAAGGCGATGAATTAACACTAAAAATGGTAAAAAACCCGGACATTGTTGCCGGTGTCGCCGCACTAAAAAGCCACCGTCCATACGTTGTTGGGTTTGCCGCAGAAACGAATAATGTGGAAGAATATGCCCGGCAAAAACGTACCCGCAAAAACCTCGATTTGATTTGCGCGAACGACGTATCGCTGGCCACACAAGGATTTAACAGCGACAGCAACGCACTGCACCTTTTCTGGCAGGATGGAGATAAAGTCTTACCGCTTGAGCGCAAGGAACTCCTGGGCCAACAATTACTCGACGAGATCGTTACCCGTTATGATGAAAAAAATCGACGTTAAGATTCTGGACCCGCGTGTTGGCGAGCAATTCCCGCTGCCAACCTATGCCACCTCCGGCTCTGCCGGTCTTGACCTGCGCGCCTGTCTCGATGACGCCGTAGAACTGGCTCCGGGTGCCACTACCCTGGTTCCAACTGGCCTGGCCATTCACATTGCTGACCCGTCGCTGGCGGCGGTGATCCTGCCGCGTTCTGGCCTGGGCCATAAGCACGGCGTTGTGCTGGGGAACCTGGTCGGCCTGATCGACTCCGACTACCAGGGTCAGCTGATGGTCTCCGTCTGGAACCGTGGTCAGGACTGCTTCACCATTGAACCGGGTGAGCGTATCGCACAGATGGTCTTTGTACCGGTGGTACAGGCAGAATTTAACCTGGTGGCAGACTTTGACGCCACCGACCGCGGCGAAGGCGGCTTCGGCCATTCCGGGCGCAAATAACGGCCCGACAGACACGTATCTCACAGCGTCATAATGCAATAACAAACCGCAAACGCCCGTTTGCGGTCGCTGTGTGGATGCCAGCCTGGCAAGTGCTTATTTTCAGGGGTATTTTGTAACATGGCAGAAAAACAAACCGCGAAAAGGAATCGTCGCGAAGAAATACTTCAATCTCTGGCTCTGATGCTTGAATCCAGCGATGGCAGTCAACGCATCACCACCGCTAAACTGGCCGCCTCTGTGGGCGTGTCTGAGGCGGCGCTGTACCGTCATTTTCCGAGCAAGACCCGGATGTTCGACAGCCTGATCGAGTTTATTGAAGACAGCCTGATCACACGCATCAACCTGATTCTGAAAGACGAAAAAGACACCACCGCGCGTCTGCGTCTGATTGTGCTGTTAATCCTGGGCTTCGGTGAACGCAATCCGGGCTTAACTCGTATCCTCACCGGCCACGCGCTGATGTTTGAGCAGGACAGACTGCAGGGCCGCATTAACCAGCTTTTCGAACGCATTGAAGCTCAGCTGCGCCAGGTATTGCGCGAAAAGAAAATGCGTGAAGGCGAAGGTTACAGCATTGATGAAACGCTGCTGGCGAGCCAGATTCTGGCGTTTTGTGAAGGGATGCTCTCTCGCTTTGTGCGCAGCGAGTTCAAATACCGTCCAACGGACGATTTTGACGCCCGCTGGCCGTTAGTGGCTGCTCAGTTGCAGTAACACCGTTGCCGGGTGGCGGCTTCGCCTTATCGGGCCGACGAAATGCGCAGGCCCGTTAAGCGTAGCGCCACCGGGCAATTTAACTACACCCCGAACGCTTCCCGGTACGCACGTACCGCCGCCAGATGGTCCGCCATCTCAGGCTTCTCTTCCAGATACGCAATCAGGTCTTTCAGAGTGATAATCGACGTCACTTTGCAGCTGTAATCGCGCTCGACTTCCTGAATAGCGGAAATTTCCCCGCGACCACGTTCCTGACGATCCAGAGAAATCAGCACGCCAGCCAGCGTCGCACCGTTGGCCTGAATGATCTCCATCGATTCGCGGATCGCCGTACCCGCGGTGATCACGTCGTCCACCAGCATCACGCGGCCCTGCAGCGCGCTGCCAACCAGATTCCCGCCTTCACCGTGGGTTTTAGCCTCTTTGCGGTTAAAGCAGTACGGCACGTCACGGTCATGATGTTCCGCCAGCGCTACCGCGGTGGTGGTCGCAATCGGAATGCCTTTATAGGCCGGGCCAAACAGCAGGTCAAAATCAATCCCGGAATCCACCAGCGCTTCGGCATAGAAACGGCCTAACAATGCCAGATCGCGCCCGGTATTAAACAGCCCGGCGTTGAAGAAATAGGGACTCTTACGCCCGGATTTCAGCGTAAACTCGCCAAACTTGAGTACCTGCTTGTTGAGCGCAAACTCAATAAACTGGCGCTGATACGATTTCATGGATTTGCTCCTTTGGTTTTTCTGTCTTACAGGCAAAAAAAAGGCGACTCATTGGTCGCCTTTAAAATCAATTTTCTAACGCCGCTTTCTGCGTCGTTACAATAGATTCGATTCCCCCTCGGGCCAACGCCAGCAGAGAGAGAAGTTCTTCGTGAGTGAACGGCTCGCCTTCTGCCGTACCCTGTACTTCAATGATGCGACCGTCTTCGGTCATCACCACGTTCATGTCGGTTTCGGCTGCGGAATCTTCAACGTATTCCAGATCGCAAAGCGCTTCGCCGTTAACGATACCGACTGAAACCGCCGCAACCATGCCTTTCATTGGGTTGGTTTTCAGCTTGCCGGCCGCAACCAGCTTGTTCAGAGCGTCCGCCAGCGCCACGCAGGCACCGGTAATGGATGCGGTACGCGTACCGCCGTCTGCCTGAATTACGTCGCAATCGAGAGTGATGGTGAATTCGCCGAGGATTTTCAGGTCAACGGCGGCGCGAAGCGCGCGCGCGATTAGACGCTGAATCTCCATGGTACGACCGCCCTGCTTCCCCTTTGCCGCTTCACGGGCATTACGGGTATGGGTCGCACGCGGCAGCATGCCGTATTCTGCGGTGATCCAGCCCTGACCCTGACCTTTCAGGAAGCGCGGAACACCTTCTTCGATGGAGGCAGTGCACAGCACTTTAGTGTCACCAAACTCAACCAGCACGGAGCCTTCAGCGTGTTTTGTATAGTTACGGGTCAGGATGACGGGACGCACCTGGTTGGCGCTACGACCTGATGGACGCATGATGGATTCTCCGGCTTGAAACGAATGTGGCTGCGCATTATACGGATAAAGGACGCTTATTCCTATCCTGAGAAGCCCCCGAAAGCTATAATCCCCCCATCTCTCCTTTAAAAACGGGAATGTCTATGATCCGCAGTATGACCGCCTACGCCCGGCGTGAAATCAAGGGTAGCTGGGGTAGCGCCACATGGGAAATGCGCTCGGTAAACCAGCGTTACCTGGAAACGTATTTCCGTATGCCGGAGCAGTTCCGCAGCCTTGAGCCTGTTGTACGCGAGCGTATTCGTACGCGTCTGACGCGCGGTAAAGTGGAATGTAACCTGCGCTTTGAGCCTGATGCCAGCGCACAGGGCGAGCTGATCCTCAACGAAAAACTGGCGAAACAGCTCGTGAATGCGGCGAACTGGGTCAAAATGCAGAGCGATGAAGGTGAAATCAATCCGGTTGATATTCTGCGCTGGCCTGGCGTCATGGCCGCCGGTGAGCAGGATCTGGATGCCATTGCCGCTGAAATCCTGGCAGCCCTCGACGGCACGCTCGACGACTTTATCGTTGCTCGTGAAACCGAAGGTCAGGCGCTGAAAGCGATGATTGAGCAGCGTCTTGAAGGTGTGAGCACCGAAGTGGCGAAAGTCCGCGCCCATATGCCGGAAGTGCTGCAGTGGCAGCGCGAACGCCTTGTCGCCAAACTGGAAGAAGCGGAAGTTCAGCTGGAAAACACCCGTCTGGAACAAGAGCTGGTGCTGATGGCGCAGCGTATCGATGTCGCTGAAGAGCTAGACCGTCTGGAAGCGCACGTTAAAGAGACCTACAACATTCTGAAGAAGAAGGAAGCGGTGGGCCGCCGTCTGGACTTTATGATGCAGGAGTTCAACCGCGAGTCGAACACCCTGGCGTCTAAGTCGATCAATGCAGACGTGACGAATTCAGCGATTGAGTTGAAAGTGCTGATTGAGCAGATGCGCGAGCAGATTCAGAACATCGAGTAATGCCTTTCGGGTGGTGTCGACTGCACCACCCATTATTTTTTCTAATCCATATCAACATCCGTTTTTACGTTTTACCGCCTATCACCAAGCATGCTCAAAATAAATTAATAAAATTTTATAGGGCAACCTGACTCGCCTTAGAAAATCTCAATCGTGATCTTGCGCACAAATCGCTAACCTCCCCGCGTTCACACCGGAGGGTCTATGCTGCTTCACATCCTTTATCTCATTGGCATCACCGCAGAAGCCATGACCGGCACGCTTGCCGCCGGACGTCGCCGTATGGACACCTTCGGCGTAATCATTATTGCTACCGCGACCGCGCTTGGCGGTGGTTCCGTGCGCGATATCCTGCTTGGCCATTACCCGCTCGGCTGGGTTAAACACCCTGAATACGTGATTATTGTGGCGACTGCTGCCGTGTTAACCACCATCGTGGCGCCCGTTATGCCCCATCTTCGCCGCCTGTTCCTGGTGCTTGATGCGCTGGGGCTGATCGTCTTTTCGATCATCGGTGCGCAAATCGCGCTCGATATGGGGGAAGGACCGGTTATCGCCACCATTGCCGCCGTGGTCACGGGCGTATTCGGCGGTGTGCTGCGCGATATGTTCTGCAAGCGCATTCCTCTGGTCTTTCAAAAAGAACTGTATGCCGGCATCTCCTTTGCGGCAGCGGTGCTTTATATCGCCCTGCAGCATTACGTTTCTAACCATGATGTGGTGGTCATCTCGACGCTACTGTTTGGCTTTACGGCCCGCATGCTGGCGCTGCGTCTGAAGCTCGGGCTGCCCGTTTTTCATTACAAACACAGCGCACACTAGTTTCAGAACCCGTTGATGTGCTGTTCAGCGAGCCATTTCGCCAGCACATCAATCTGAGGCACGTGCATCCAGTTAACGATTTGTCGCGCTTTTTCTTCTCCCGTTCCCGGCAGGGCCTGCCAGTCCTTTGCGTTGCGCCCGCTCATCTTCTGCCACGATATGTCTCCCATCGCCTTCAGCGAAGCCTGCGTCATTGGCACACCCAACGCCATGAGCCAGCGGATAAACGGCTTCTCGCGCACCAGATTAAATCGGTGCCAGAGCGCCAGCCCGCGTGCTGAGGAAAACCCCGGTGTAGACTGCAGCTGCGCCTGAGTTAATAACAGCCATGAAAAGAGATGTTCAAAATGATGCGCCTGCCAGAGGGTACGCCAGCCTGACTCGCCTAATCCTTCAATATCAAGCACCTGCTTTGAACTGAGCCAGGTCAGCCGGGCAAAGAACTGCTCCATACACTCCGGGGAAGCGTAGAAACAGCTAAGCGAATGATAACGCGAGGCCGGAGGCTCTGGTTTATGTCTGTCCGTCCCGCGCCAGAGCACTTTATCAAACCGGGGGATACCCTGCCCGGCCAGGCTGATCTGTATCTGATCCCCCGGGGCAATATCCAGTATCTGCCAGCGCCCAACCGAGCCCAGGCTCACCCGCTGCACCTGTTTATCATCCAGTTGCACGGGTTCCAGCGCGGCTACAACGGAAATTTTGCCCGTTCGCCCCACGGAAAAATGAATATTACTCACCTCAGCAACCTGGGCTGTAGGCGCATATTTCCACGCAACGACCCAGTTGCCTTCTCCCGGTAACCAATCTTCGCCAGCAGGTTCATCCTCCGAACGCACCACAATGCCATCCGTGGCAAAGGGTAATGCGGTCACGTGCCAGGCCGCGCGCTGTTTCTCGACGCCATCAACAGATTCGGCGGGAAGCGTATACCGTGCCGACAGCGTAAAACCAGCCTGAGACAGTTCAGCTAAAGAGGTCTGCATATCTTTCGGTCCGTCCGGCCAGGCCCAGATGAATACGCCGATCTTGCTCAATAGCGAGTTATCCTTTTGCCGCATCATCGCCCCCGCCACCTTTGCACGAGCGTTCATTCCGCCCATCTGCTGCTGAATGTGGTTGTCGCGCAACCAGAAGAGTTCGCCCTGTAAGACGCTGTTCGCCAGCTTGCCGGTGAGCTTTTGCGGAACAGACGGGACTAAACGCACCTTCCCGGTCCAGTCTTCCCCTTTCAGGCCATCACCACGACTGATGGCCTGGGTTAACTTCCCGTCACGATAGACCAGCGTCACCGCCACACCGTCAACTTTCGGCTGCAGCCACAGATGTTGCCGCGCACGCATCCACTGTCTCAGTTCCTCTTTGCTGGCCACCTTATGCACGCCCGTGTGGGCAACAGGATGTTTTACGCTCCCCGTCAGCGCGGGGAGTTTCTCTTCTGAAGGCTCACTGCCAAAACAGCGCTGCCACTGCGTTAAACGCCCGTGAAGCTGGTCGTAAACCTCGTCGTTGATCTCGCTCACGCCCTGCTTCCAGTAAGCCTCATCCCAGCGTTTGATTTGCGCGCTTAACGACGCCATCTCTTTCTCTGCTTTTGCCTGCGACCACACCGGACACATCGCCGCGCCATAACCGCACCACAATAGCATTAACCCGCTTATCCATCGCCACATCGCTACCCCTCCTTTGCGTTGCAGGAGGTATACCCGGATGCCTGAAACAACGCTAACGGCAACGTTTCGCATTGCGAGACGCTATCCAGTATTTCTTTTGGTTGCTGAAAACCACAGATAAAACCTGAAAACGGCACGCAAAATTCAATAATCGAGGGGAAAAAGTGTGACAAAGGCTACGTCACACGGCGGTGACGTGTATAATAAGCCCGTATGTAGGACTTCTTCGTTAACACATACAAAAGACTCTCATGGCTCAAGGCACGCTTTATATTGTTTCTGCCCCTAGTGGCGCGGGTAAATCCAGCCTTATTCAGGCACTGTTAAAAACCCAACCGTTGTACGACACACAGGTTTCTGTTTCTCACACCACGCGCCAGCCGCGTCCGGGTGAAGTGCACGGTGAACACTATTTCTTTGTGGATCACGACGAATTCAGAGCGATGATCGGCAGAGACGCGTTTCTTGAACACGCTGAAGTATTTGGTAATTACTACGGTACTTCACGTGAAACCATTGAGCAGGTTCTGGCCACGGGCGTGAATGTGTTCCTGGATATCGACTGGCAGGGCGCACAGCAAATTCGCAAGAAAATGCCTGACTCGCGCAGTATCTTTATTTTACCGCCATCGAAAGATGAGCTGGATCGCCGTCTGCGTGGCCGCGGTCAGGACAGCGAAGAAGTGATCGCAAAGCGTATGGAACAGGCTGTTGCAGAAATGAGCCATTACGCGGAATATGATTACCTTATTGTGAATGATGATTTTGATGCCGCACTGAGCGATCTCAAAACCATTCTTCGTGCAGAACGTCTGCGTATGAGCCGCCAGAAGCAGCGACATGACGCATTAATCACCAAACTGTTGGCAGACTGAACCCACTTTCAGTATCATGCCCAGTCATTTCTTCACCTGTGGAGCATTTTAAGTATGGCACGCGTAACTGTTCAGGACGCTGTAGAGAAAATTGGTAACCGTTTTGACCTGGTGCTGGTCGCCGCGCGTCGCGCTCGTCAGATGCAGGTAGGCGGTAAAGATCCGCTGGTACCGGAAGAAAACGATAAAACCACCGTTATTGCACTTCGCGAAATCGAAGAAGGTCTGATCAACAACCAGATCCTCGACGTGCGTGAGCGCCAGGAGCAGCAAGAGCAGGAAGCCGCAGAACTGCAGGCCGTAACCGCTATTGCTGAAGGTCGTCGTTAATTAAACCTGCGGGTCGCCCTTGTATCTGTTTGAAAGCCTGAATCAACTGATTCAAACCTACCTGCCTGAAGACCAGATTAAGCGTCTTCAGCAGGCGTATCTCGTTGCACGTGACGCTCACGAGGGCCAGACACGTTCAAGCGGTGAACCCTATATCACGCACCCGGTAGCGGTGGCCTGTATTCTGGCCGAGATGAAACTCGACTACGAAACGCTCATGGCCGCTCTGCTGCACGACGTGATCGAAGATACCCCTGCCACTTACCAGGACATGGAACAGCTGTTTGGCAAAAGCGTTGCCGAACTGGTGGAAGGGGTCTCTAAGCTTGATAAGCTGAATTTCCGCGACAAGAAAGAGGCGCAGGCCGAAAACTTCCGCAAGATGATTATGGCGATGGTGCAGGATATCCGCGTCATTCTCATCAAACTCGCTGACCGTACCCACAACATGCGCACGCTGGGCTCACTTCGCCCGGATAAACGTCGCCGCATTGCCCGTGAAACCCTCGAAATCTACAGTCCGCTGGCGCACCGTTTAGGTATTCATCACATTAAAACCGAGCTGGAAGAGCTGGGTTTTGAAGCGTTGTACCCGAACCGCTATCGCGTGATTAAAGAGGTGGTGAAAGCCGCACGCGGTAACCGTAAAGAGATGATTCAAAAGATCCTCTCTGAAATCGAAGGGCGCTTACAGGAAGCGGGGATCCCGTGCCGCGTCAGCGGTCGCGAGAAACACCTGTACTCCATCTACTGCAAAATGGTGCTCAAAGAGCAGCGTTTTCACTCGATCATGGATATCTACGCCTTCCGCGTCATTGTCCATGACTCGGACACCTGTTATCGCGTGCTGGGGCAGATGCACAGCCTCTACAAACCGCGTCCGGGTCGCATGAAAGATTACATCGCCATTCCAAAAGCGAACGGCTATCAATCTTTGCACACCTCGATGATTGGTCCGCACGGTGTGCCTGTTGAGGTGCAGATCCGCACCGAAGACATGGACCAGATGGCAGAGATGGGGGTTGCCGCACACTGGGCGTATAAAGAGCACGGTGGCGAAAGCAGCACGACCGCACAAATCCGCGCCCAGCGCTGGATGCAGAGCCTGCTGGAGCTTCAGCAGAGTGCGGGCAGCTCGTTTGAATTTATCGAGAGCGTTAAATCCGATCTCTTCCCGGATGAGATTTACGTTTTCACCCCAGAAGGTCGCATTGTCGAACTGCCTGCGGGCGCAACGCCAGTCGACTTCGCTTACGCCGTGCATACCGATATCGGGCATGCCTGCGTCGGCGCGCGCGTCGACAGACAACCTTATCCACTGTCTCAGCCGCTCTCCAGCGGCCAGACGGTAGAAATTATTACCGCGCCGGGTGCACGTCCTAACGCGGCCTGGCTGAACTTTGTCGTGAGCTCCAAAGCACGCGCCAAAATTCGTCAGTTGCTGAAAAACCTCAAGCGTGATGATTCCGTCAGCCTGGGGCGTCGTCTGCTCAACCACGCGTTGGGCGGCAGCCGTAAGCTGGCTGAAATTCCGCAGGAGAACGTCCAGCGTGAGCTGGAGCGCATGAAGCTTACGTCGCTTGACGACTTGCTGGCAGAGATTGGCCTCGGCAACGCCATGAGCGTGGTGGTGGCGAAGAATCTGCAGCAAGGCGACACGACAGCGGTGCCGGCAACCACGCAAAGCCACGGACACCTGCCGATTAAAGGCGCGGACGGCGTGCTGATCACCTTCGCAAAATGCTGTCGTCCAATTCCTGGCGATCCGATTATTGCGCACGTCAGCCCGGGCAAAGGGCTGGTTATCCACCACGAATCCTGTCGTAACATTCGCGGCTATCAGAAAGAAGCCGAGAAGTTTATGGCGGTCGAGTGGGATAAAGAGACCGCGCAGGAATTTATCACCGAAATTAAGGTGGATATGTTCAACCACCAGGGTGCCCTGGCGAATCTGACGGCAGCGATCAACACGGCTTCGTCCAACATTCAGAGCCTGAATACGGAAGAGAAAGATGGCCGCGTGTATAGCGCCTTTATTCGTCTGACCGCTCGCGACCGCGTGCATCTGGCGAATATTATGCGCAAGATCCGCGTCATGCCGGACGTGATTAAAGTCACCCGAAACCGAAACTAGGTTTATGAATTCACAACGTTATGCACGTATCTGCGAAATGCTCGCCAGGCGTCAGCCTGACCTGACGGTCTGCATGGAGCAGGTGCATAAACCTCATAACGTCTCTGCTATCGTTCGTACCGCAGATGCCGTCGGTGTGCATGAAGTGCACGCCGTCTGGCCGGATGGCCGTATGCGCAATACGGTCTCGGCGGCGGCAGGCAGCAACAGCTGGGTGTCTGTTAAAAATCATCACACCATTGGCGAAGCCGTATCGCACCTGAAAGGGCGCGGGATGCAGATCCTGGCCACTAACCTGTCCGCTAAAGCCGTAGATTTCCGCGAGATCGACTACACCCGCCCGACCTGCATTTTGATGGGTCAGGAGAAAACCGGGATCACCCAGGAAGCGCTGGATCTGGCGGATCGGGACATCATCATTCCGATGATCGGCATGGTCCAGTCTCTTAACGTCTCCGTGGCGTCCGCGCTCATTCTGTATGAAGCGCAGCGCCAGCGTCAGAACGCCGGGATGTACGAGCGCAGCAACAGCATGCTGCCGGAAGAGGAACAGCAGCGCCTGCTGTTTGAAGGTGGCTATCCGGTGCTGGCTCGCGTTGCGAAGCAGAAAAAATTGCCTTACCCCCACGTCAACGCGCAGGGCGAAATTGAAGCCGATGCCGAGTGGTGGGCCACCATGCAGTACGCCGGGTAAGCGATGAAAGGCCGCCTGCTGGATGCCATCCCGCTTAACAGCCTGACGGGCGTGGGCGCGGCGCAAAGCAATAAGCTGGCAAAAATTGGCCTGCACACCGTTCAGGATCTCCTGCTTCACCTCCCCCTGCGTTACGAAGACCGCACCCAGCTCTATAAGATTGGCGATCTCCTTCCCGCCATTTACGCCACCGTTGAAGGCGAAGTCCTGAACTGCAACATCACCTTCGGCGGACGCCGGATGATGACCTGCCAGATCAGCGACGGCACCGGCATTCTCACCATGCGTTTTTTCAACTTCAGCGCGGCGATGAAAAACAGCCTGGCGACGGGCCGAAGGGTGCTGGCCTATGGCGAAGCCAAACGCGGGAAATACGGCGCAGAGATGATCCACCCGGAGTACCGCGTGCAGGGCGATCTCAGCACGCCGGAGCTGCAGGAGACGCTCACCCCGGTTTACCCGACGACCGAAGGAATCAAGCAGGCGACGCTGCGTAAGCTCACCGATCAGGCGCTGGAGCTGCTGGATACCTGCGCCATTACCGAGCTGCTGCCGCCCGAGCTGGCGCAGGGCATGATGAGCCTGCCCGAGGCGCTGCGCACCCTGCACCGCCCGCCGCCAACGCTGCAGCTCAGCGACTTAGAAAGCGGCAAACACCCCGCCCAACGGCGTCTTATCCTTGAGGAATTACTGGCCCATAACCTGAGCATGCTGGCGCTTCGCGCGGGCGCGCAGCGTTTTCACGCCCAGCCCTTAAGCCCGCGTGATGAGCTCAAAGATAAACTGCTGGCCTCGCTGCCGTTTAAACCCACCGGCGCACAGGCGCGCGTCACCGCCGAAATCGAACGCGATATGGCGCTCGACGTGCCGATGATGCGCCTGGTGCAGGGCGACGTGGGTTCCGGCAAAACGCTGGTTGCCGCGCTGGCAGCCCTGCGCGCGATTGCCCACGGCAAACAGGTCGCGCTGATGGCACCGACCGAACTGCTGGCGGAACAGCATGCCAACAATTTCCGCGCCTGGTTCGCGCCGCTGGGCATTGAAGTGGGCTGGCTTGCCGGGAAGCAAAAAGGCAAAGCGCGCCTTGCGCAACAGGAGGCTATTGCCAGCGGGCAGGTGCAGATGATTGTCGGCACGCACGCCATCTTCCAGGAACAGGTGCAGTTTAACGGCCTTGCGCTGGTGATTATCGACGAGCAGCATCGCTTCGGCGTGCACCAGCGTCTGGCATTATGGGAGAAAGGCCTGCAGCAGGGCTTCCACCCGCATCAGCTGATCATGACCGCTACGCCGATCCCGCGCACCCTGGCGATGACGGCCTACGCCGATCTGGATACCTCCACCATCGACGAACTGCCCCCGGGCCGTACGCCGGTCACAACGGTCGCCATTCCTGACACGCGCCGCAGCGATATCATTGACCGCGTGCGCAACGCCTGCACCCACGAAGGGCGCCAGGCCTACTGGGTCTGTACGCTGATTGAAGAGTCGGAACTGCTGGAAGCGCAGGCTGCCGAAGCCACGTGGGAAGAGCTTAAGCTGGCACTGCCGGAGCTGAACGTGGGCCTGGTTCATGGACGCATGAAGCCTGCCGAAAAACAGGCGGTGATGCAGTCGTTTAAGCAGGGCGAGCTGCATTTGCTGGTCGCCACGACGGTGATTGAAGTGGGCGTGGACGTCCCGAACTCCAGCCTGATGATCATCGAAAACCCGGAACGTCTGGGCCTTGCCCAGCTCCACCAGCTGCGCGGGCGCGTTGGCCGTGGCGCGGTGGCGTCCCACTGCGTACTGCTTTACAAAGCCCCGCTCTCGAAAACCGCCCAGATGCGTCTGCAGGTGCTGCGCGACAGCAACGACGGTTTTGTGATTGCGCAAAAAGACCTGGAGATCCGCGGCCCTGGCGAGCTGCTGGGCACGCGTCAGACGGGGAACGCGGAATTCAAAGTGGCGGATTTGCTGCGCGATCAGGCTATGATCCCCGAGGTTCAGCGCCTCGCCCGCCACATTCATGAACGCTACCCCGAACAGGCGGCAGCGTTAATTGAGCGCTGGATGCCGGAAACCGAACGCTATTCCAACGCCTGATTCAGGCAAACATCGGCAGCATCAGGTACAGCTTAATCACCAGCGCGTTGACAATATCAATAAAGAACGCCCCGACCATCGGGACCACCAGAAACGCCATGTGCGAAGGCCCGAAGCGTTCGGTGATCGCCTGCATGTTGGCGATAGCCGTTGGGGTAGCCCCCAGACCAAACCCGCAGTGACCCGCCGCCAGCACCGCCGCATCGTAGTTTTTGCCCATCATGCGCCAGGTCACGAACATGGCGTACAGCGCCATAAACAGCGCCTGTACCGCCAGAATCGCCACCATCGGCAGCGCCAGCGAGGCCAGCTCCCACAGCTTGAGACTCATCAGCGCCATCGCCAGGAACAGTGACAGGCAGACGTTGCCGAGCACCGACACCGCCCGTTCAAACACGCGATAGAAGCCCATCAGCGCCAGGCCGTTGCTCAGGATCACCCCAATAAACAGCACGCAGACAAACGTCGGCAGTTCAAACGCTGAGCCCGCCAGCCATTGCGCAACCACTTTGCCCACGGTCAGGCAGATGGCGATCATCGCGATGGTTTCAATCAGCACCAGCGAGGTAATGCTGCGCCCGACGTCCGGCTTTTCAAATGCGGTCGGCACCAGCTCATCGTCCGGCCTGCCGTCCGGTGTGGTGGAGTGCTTCACCAGATAGCGTGCCACCGGGCCGCCAATCAGGCCACCCAGCACCAGCCCAAAGGTCGCGCAGGCCATCGCCACCTCCGTCGCGTTTTCAAACCCGTAGCGCTCGATAAATAGCTTGCTCCATGCGGCCCCGGTACCGTGGCCGCCCGAAAGGGTAATTGACCCCGCCAGCAGCCCCATCAGCGGATCCAGTCCCAGCAGCGTCGCCATCCCGATGCCGATAGCGTTTTGCATCAGCAGCAGCCCCACCACCACAATCAGGAATACGCCGAGCACTTTACCGCCCGCCCGCAGGCTCGCCAGGTTGGCGTTCAGGCCGATGGTGGCAAAGAAGGCCAGCATCAGCGGGTCCTTCAGGGACATATCAAAATCGATTTCCCAGCCCATGCTTTTTTTCAGTATCAGCAGGGCCAGCGCCACCAGCAGACCACCGGCGACAGGTTCAGGAATGGTGTATTTCTTCAGAAGGGAAACGCTATGTACCAGCTTACGGCCAAGCAGTAAGACCAGCGTTGCGGCAACAAGTGTCGACAACGTATCGAGATGAATCATAGAAGGCTCCTGTTTTGCGCGTGTTCCATACACACGCGGCGTTATCCTGGGCCGGTTTGCGCTCTTCATGAGCTCCCGGCGCGAAAAAGTGTAATTTTTTTTCCCGATACGTTGTAGAAAACCTGCTCACAGCGGCAGATTTTCTTCCCTTTTTTTGCTGGCAATCGTTTGCTTTTACCAGGTGGTCAGATAAAATGCCCGCTTTTCCACCGTGGGATTGCCGCCGATGTCCGTTAACACCATAGAGTCGCCTGATGCGCAACCGATTGCGCAGAAGCAAAATAGCGAACTGATTTACCGCCTTGAAGACCGCCCGCCGCTGCCGCAAACGCTGTTCGCCGCCTGCCAGCATCTTCTGGCGATGTTTGTTGCGGTGATCACCCCGGCGCTGCTGATTTGCCAGGCGCTCGGTTTACCGGCGCAGGACACGCAGCACATTATCAGCATGTCTCTTTTTGCCTCCGGCGTGGCCTCGATTATTCAAATTAAAGCATGGGGTCCGGTGGGGTCGGGATTATTGTCGATTCAGGGCACCAGCTTTAACTTCGTGGCGCCCCTGATCATGGGCGGTACGGCGCTGAAAACCGGCGGTGCAGATGTCCCGACCATGATGGCGGCGCTGTTCGGCACGCTGATGCTGGCCAGCTGTACGGAGATGGTGATCTCCCGCGTTCTGCATCTGGCTCGCCGCGTTATCACCCCGCTGGTTTCCGGCGTCGTCGTGATGATTATCGGCCTGTCGCTGATTCAGGTGGGTCTTACCTCCATCGGCGGCGGCTATGCCGCAATGAGCGACCACACCTTCGGCGCGCCGAAAAACCTGCTGCTGGCAGGCGTCGTGCTGGCGATCATTATTCTGCTTAACCGTCAGCGTAACCCTTACCTGCGCGTGGCCTCGCTGGTGATCGCCATGGCGGCGGGTTACCTGCTGGCGTGGGCACTGGGCATGCTGCCGGAGAACACCGCGCCGACCAACAGCGCGCTGATCACCGTTCCTACGCCGCTGTACTACGGTCTGGGCATTGACTGGGGTCTGCTCCTGCCGCTGATACTGGTCTTTATGATCACCTCTCTGGAGACCATCGGTGATATCACCGCCACCTCCGACGTCTCCGAGCAGCCGGTGTCCGGCCCGCTGTACATGAAGCGCCTGAAAGGCGGCGTGCTGGCGAACGGCCTGAACTCGTTTGTCTCTGCGGTATTCAACACCTTCCCGAACTCCTGCTTCGGTCAGAACAACGGCGTGATCCAGCTGACCGGCGTGGCCAGCCGCTACGTTGGCTTCGTGGTGGCGCTGATGCTGATCGTCCTCGGCCTGTTCCCGGCGGTGAGCGGCTTTGTGCAGCACATCCCTGAGCCGGTGCTGGGCGGCGCAACGCTGGTGATGTTCGGGACGATCGCGGCCTCCGGCGTGCGTATTGTCTCCCGCGAGCCGCTGAACCGCCGCGCGATCATGATTATCGCTCTGTCGTTGGCCGTCGGTCTGGGCGTTTCCCAGCAGCCGCTGATCCTGCAGTTTGCACCTGACTGGGTGAAAAACCTGCTCTCTTCCGGCATTGCCGCAGGCGGTATCACCGCTATCGTGCTGAACCTCGTTTTCCCGCCTGAGAAAAATTGATTTCTCTCACGGCAGGCAGTCAATGCCTGCCGTGACATCTAATTACACCATTCCCGCCTTGAGGATTGCGCATAAATCGTGCATAACTCCCTTATGTGCGTTTTGCGGGATGGAAGACCATGAAATTTATTGGAAAGCTCCTCATCTATCTTCTGGTAGCCCTGCTCATTGTGATGCTGGCGCTCTACATTCTGCTCCAGACCCGCTGGGGCGCGTCTCAGGTCAGCAGCTGGGTGACGGTGAATACCGATTACGAACTCAGTTTCGACAAGATGAATCACCGCTTTTCGTCGCCTTCCCACATTATTCTGGAAAACGTCATCTTTGGTCGGGACGGTAAACCCGCCACGCTGGTCGCCAAAAAAGTCGATATTGGCCTGAGCAGCCGCCAGGTAACCGATCCGCTGCATATGGACACCATCACCCTGTTCGACGGCACGCTGAATCTCTCGCCGCAGACGGCGCCGCTGCCTTTCCAGGCGGATCGCCTGCAGCTGAACAACATGGCCTTTAACAGCCCGAATACCGAATGGGACCTGAGCGCGCAGAAGGTGACGGGCGGCGTCAGCCCATGGCAGCCGGAAGCCGGGAACGTGCTGGGGAACAACGCGCAGATTCAGATGAGCGCAGGCTCGCTGACCCTGAACGGCGTACCGGCCACCAACGTGCTGATCGAGGGGCAGCTTAACGGCAAGGAGGTGGTGCTGAACACGATTGGCGCCGATATGGCCCGCGGCTCACTCACCGGCTCCGCCCTGCGCAACGCCGACGGGAGCTGGATTATCGACACCATGCGTCTGAACGAGATCCGCCTGCAGAGCGATAAAACACTGACGGCGTTCTTCGCGCCGCTGGCCACCATACCCTCTCTGCAGATTGGTCGTCTGGACGTGACCGACGCCCGGCTTCAGGGCCCGGACTGGGCGGTGACCGATCTCGACTTAAGCCTGCGCAACCTGACTCTCAGCAAAGGCGACTGGCAGAGCCAGGAAGGCCGCTTGTCCATGAACGCCAGCGAGTTTATCTACGGCTCGCTGCATCTTTTCGACCCGATTCTGAATGCAGAGTTTTCCCCGCAGGGCATGGCGCTGCGTCAGTTCACTTCCCGCTGGGAGGGCGGCATGGTGCGCACCTCCGGTAACTGGCTGCGCGACGGTAAAGCGCTGGTGCTGGACGATGTCGCCATCGCCGGGCTGGAATACACCCTGCCGCAGAACTGGAAGACGCTGTGGATGGAGCCTCTGCCGGAATGGCTGAACAGCGTCACGCTGCAAAAATTCGGCCTGAGCCGCAACCTGGTGATCGACATCGATCCCGCCTTCCCGTGGCAGATCACCTCTCTGGACGGTTATGGCGCAAACCTGCAGCTGGTGAAAGATCGCCAGTGGGGCATCTGGGGCGGCAGCGCAACATTGAACGGTGCGGCCGCAACCTTTAACCGCGTGGACGTGCGCCGTCCGTCGCTGGCGCTGAATGCGAACGCCGCCACGGTGAACATTACCGACCTGAGCGCGTTTACCGAGAAAGGTATTCTGGAAGCAACGGCGACGGTTTCGCAGCTTCCGCAGCGGCAGACCACGGTGAGCCTGAACGGGCGCGGCGTGCCGCTCAACGTGCTGCAGCAGTGGGGCTGGCCTGCGCTGCCGATTGCGGGCGACGGCAATATTCAGCTCACCGCCAGCGGCAGCGTGCAGGCGAATGCCCCGCTGAAGCCAACGGTAAATGGGAAGCTGAGCGCGGTGAATATGGATAAGCAGCAGGTGCAGCAGACGATGGCGGGCGGTGTGGTGTCGACGGTGGCTCCGGCACAGTAAATAGCCGGGTGGCGGCTATGCCTTACCCGGCCTACGATCCCATGTAGGCCCGGTAAGCGAAGCGCCACCGGGCATTTTTACGGCTCAGAGGTGAACCACCACCTCATCCCCCTCGGCTTTCACCACCACGCCCCACTCGCTGCCCGCGTGTGAACCGCCTTTCACGCCGCTCACCTTCTGCACGTTACGCAAGCACACCGACCAGTTTTGCGCGTCTCCCGCACCGGTAAAGGTCACGGTGTCGCCCTGACGCGATGCCTTCAGCGTAAACGCCACTGCGCCGTCCGCCGCAGGCACTTCGCTCACCGCCGTTGCGCCATCGTCCAGGTTAAACAGCTGGAAGGCCGTCCCCTCGTGCCACGCGTAGTCCGGCTTCTGGTTGTTGCTGCCCAGCGCCAGCAGCGTATTGTCGCGCACGTAGACCGGCAGGCTCATGAAATCGTGCTGCTGCTTATGCCAGCGGCTGCCCTGAATTTCGTCGTTGTGCCACAGGTGCGTCCAGCGGCCTTCCGGCAGGTAGAACTGCACGTCGCCCGCCTCGGAGAACACCGGTGCCACCATCATTGCATCCCCCAGCATGTACTGACGATCGAGGTAATCGCACGCCGGATCGTCCGGAAACTCCAGCATCATCGCGCGCAGCATCGGCGTGCCGAATTCGCGGGCCAGCGCCGCCTGACGGTACAGGTACGGCATTAGTTGGCATTTCAGCTGCGTGAAGTGGCGCACCACGTCGCAGGACTCGTCATCGTAGGCCCACGGCACGCGGTAGGATTTACTGCCGTGCAGGCGGCTGTGGCTGGAGAACAGCCCGAACGCGCACCAGCGTTTGTAGACGTGCGCCGGGGCGGTGTTTTCGAACCCGCCAATATCGTGGCTCCAGAACCCGAAGCCGGACAGGCCAATCGACAGCCCGCCGCGTAGGCTCTCGGCCATGGATTCATAGTTGGCGTAGCAGTCGCCGCCCCAGTGCACCGGGAACTGCTGCGCACCGACGGACGCGGAGCGGGCAAACAGCACCGCCTCTTCTTCCCCCACCGTCTCTTTCAGTACGTTCCACACCAGCTCGTTATAGATGTAGGCGTAATGGTTATGCATCCTCTGCGGATCGGACCCGTCGAACCACTGCACGTCCGTCGGGATACGCTCGCCGAAGTCGGTCTTGAAGCAGTCGACGCCAATGTCCACCAGGCCTTTCAGCTTGTCGGCATACCACCGGCACGCTTCCGGGTTGGTGAAGTCATAAATCGCCAGCCCCGGCTGCCATTTGTCCCACTGCCACAGGGAGCCGTCCGGGCGTTTGAGCAGGTAGCACTTCTCTTTCAGCTCCCGGAAGATCGGGGATTTCTGGCCGATGTACGGGTTAATCCACACGCAGACCTTCAGCCCTTTCTCCTTCAGGCGGCGGATCATTCCTTCAGGGTCCGGGAAGGTCACCGGATCCCACTCGAAGTCACACCACTGGAAGGCCTTCATCCAGAAGCAGTCGAAGTGAAAGACGTGCAGCGGCAGGTCGCGCTCGGCCATGCCGTCGATAAAGCTGTTCACCGTCGCTTCGTCGTAGTTGGTGGTGAACGAGGTGGTGAGCCACAGGCCGAACGACCAGGCAGGCGGCAGCGCCGGACGCCCGGTGAAACGGGTATAGCGGTTTAATACCTCTTTTGGCGTCGGGCCGTCGATCACGAAGTATTCGAGATATTCGCTTTCCACGCTGAACTGCACTTTGGAGACCTTCTCGGAGCCGACTTCAAACGAGACGTTCTCGGGATGATTCACCAGCACGCCGTAGCCGCGATTGGTCAGGTAGAACGGGATATTTTTGTAGGACTGCTCGGTGCTGGTGCCGCCGTCGCGGTTCCAGGTTTCGACCGTCTGGCCGTTGCGCACCAGCGCGGTAAAGCGCTCGCCGAGGCCGTAGACCGTTTCCCCCACGCCCAGATCCAGACGTTCGAACACGTAATTGCGGTCGGCGTTGGTATCCTGCACGTAGCCGTTGTTTTTCAGCTGGCTGCCGGTAATGCGCTGGCCGTTACGCAGGAAATCCAGCGCCCAGAACTCGCCTTTGGTGACGCGCACGCTGACGCTGCCGCTTTTCAGCTCGGCAAACTCGGCGTTGTTTTCAATCTCTACCTTCACGTCCTTCAGAACGTTCAGCGGATAGTGCGGGCCGTTGTTCAGCGCGCCCTGGAAATGCTCAATGCGCACCCCGACAATCCCTTCCTGCGGGGCAAACAGGCGCACCGTGAACATCAACGTGTCGAGCTGCCAGGTGCGTTCGCGCACGTCGCGCGGCGCCACGTACACCACCAGGTCATTCCCCTGCTGCTCCACGTCGAACACCTGAACCGGATAGGTCACATTCAGGCCCGGTTGAATAAGCCAGTTTCCATCACTGATTTTCATGCTTTCATCCTCTTAGTTCTGCAATTCTTTGCTGACCGGCAGGGTTTCAAATTCCTGCTGATTACGGCGCGCGCCCTGTGCCAGCTCGCCCAGAATTTTGGTCAGGAAGGGGGTTTTCAGCGTGTAGTAGCGTTTGGCGATGATGGCGCTCAGCACATAGCAGACCGCAGGGGCCAGGGTAAACAGGCCGATAATGATGCTGATGGTCGCGCTGTTCTGGGTTTTGGCCGCCGCGTCGTAGCCGCCGCCTGCCAGCATCCAGCCGATCATCGCCCCACCCAGCGCCAGACCCAGCTTCAGCACGAACAGCGTGCCCGCAAAGCTGATGCCGGTCAGGCGCTTGCCGTTGGTCCATTCACCGTAGTCGACGGTATCGGACATCATTACCCACTGGATCGGCGTCACCAGCTGGTGCAGCACGCCAATGACGAAGATAAAGGCGAACATCACCACGGTGGCATGCATCGGGACGAAGAACATCGCCACGCTGACCACCGCCAGCGCGGCGTTAGTCCACCAGAAGATGCTGACCTTGCACTTCCAGTCGGTGAGCGGTTTCGCCAGCGCGGAGCCAATCAGGTTGCCGACGCAGTAGGTGGTGAGGAACGCGACGAACACTTCCGGCGAGCCCATGATCCAGGTGCAGTAGTACATCATCGCGCCGCCGCGCACGCAGACGGCAAGGATGTTGAGGATGGTCAGCACGCCCACGATGCGCCACTGGTCGTTTTGCCAGATATCGCGCAGGTCTTCGCGCATGGAGGTGGTGCTCGGGGGCACCTGGATACGCTCTTTGGTGGTGAAGAAGCAGAACGCCAGCATCAGGAACGCGACCACCGACAGCACGGCGATGCCGCCCTGGAAGCCGAACGCCTTATCGTCGCCGCCAATCAGCTTCACCAGCGGCATCATCAGCACCGTGGAGAGCATGCCGCCCGCGGTCGCCAGCACAAAGCGCCAGGACTGAAGGGAGATACGCTGCGTCGGGTCACTGGTGATCACGCCGCCCAGCGCGCAGTAAGGAATATTGACCACGGTATAGAGCAGGGTCAGCAGCGTGTAGGTCACGGCGGCATACACCATTTTGCCGTTGAGGCTGAGGTCCGGCGTGGTATAGGCCAGCACGCAGACGATACCGAACGGGATCGCGCCGAACAAAATCCACGGTCGGAACTTGCCCCAACGGCTGCGGGTACGGTCGGCAATCAGCCCCATGCACGGGTCGGAGATCGCATCCAGCGCGCGCGCCAGCAGGAACATGGTGCCGACAAATCCGGCGGGAATGCCGAAAATATCGGTATAGAAAAACATCATGTACAACATGACGTTATCAAAAATGATGTGGCTGGCGGCGTCTCCCATGCCGTAGCCAATCTTCTCTTTTACTGACAAAACTTCGCTCATCTTTTTTATCCTTTACGCTAAAGGGGGCGCTGAGACCGGTTACAGTGTTTTTAAACCATTGTTTCTTGAGCGGGTATTGCGTTTTCTGGTTAGCAGATTACGTTTCTTGTTTTTTGTGATCGCGGTAAATATTGGAGAGCACGAAGGGCTAACATGAGGATTTTCTTAGGAATTAACTGAAACAGGGGGGTGCAGGTCAAAAGAGAGGTGAAAAAAGTGGTGTGGGGTATGTGGTAAATGCCTGAAAGTAGCTATAATGCGCCCCGCCTCCATGTAGCAATCGAGGCGCGGAAGATCGTCATCTCCGGTGAGGTGGCTGGACTTCAAATCCAGTTGGGGACGCCAGCGTTCCCGGGCAGGTTCGACTCCTGTGATCTTCCGCCAAAATCATTCCTTTTTATACAAACTTTCTAGTGCTGCCAATAAGTCCCTTAATCCACTGTTAAAATCATTTCTAAAATCTGCGTATTTTTTTGTTTTTAACAACTCAGGTATTTTGCAATCTTTCAAAAGTAAAGGAAGCACATGAATACAATTGTGTTGAATTTCATTCCAATATTTTGTTTGCCATTCTCTTTCTACCCATTTTGATGAAACCGCATTTTCAGAAAGAATAACAATTACAAAATCAGCTTCTTCTAGTCCGTCTGAAATTCGCTCAGGAATAATCCCCCCCACTTTTATGTCCCATTCATCCAACCAAGGAGCATACCCATTTGCTTCAAGGTCCATACATAACATCTTTGCAAACGGTTTATCTAATGATGAATGAGAGATGAAAATTTTTGCCCCGTTAGGTTTATTCATATAGCGCTGCTCCACAATTTGGTCCAGAAGAGTAGTTTCAATGTAATGTAATTCTGAAAAATAACTGCACAATTTCTTATATGATATTTTATTGTATGGAGAGCACAGTTTAGTGAGTTCAGCTTTACGATTTATTACGAGACAGGCAAACCAAACTCGAGCAGTTCCTGCAATTTAACGACCGGACGTTTTAGAAGGGGCAGGCAAGATCAGCAAGAAAGTGGCTGATGAAAAGGCGTGCTCAGAATACATTGAGTTTGAAAAAAAGCAGCGCCTGCTGAAAGAAGCCGAGGGTGAGAAAGATATCGTCGGCTTATTAAAATGGGATAAGCAGGCTAAGCGCTAATCCCGGTCCCCCGGCTCGCATCATCCACAAACAGCATTTCAATGCGGTTTCATCCATGCCTAAAAAGCCGTGAATAACGCCTGCGTCATCCAGGGCTGAGCGCGACGATTAACTCCGTGTAACTGCCGGTGGGCAGCAGGACAGGGCTGATATTCAGCCCTGTGACAGTTATTTTCAGCGACATCTTTCAGATATTACGCTCTGAGATCTCTGCTTTTATTAAGCTGTATAGCTTATCTGATAACTCATTAAGGGTATTGTTTTCAGCTTGCAGCATTTTGCCGTTATTTTGCAATATTAAGTCGTTAAAGGAACCAGCCCCTCTGAAAATAGACCTAATACCTAACACGACCTGGTCATAATCAGAATCCAGGTGCTCACGATAATAAATTAGTCTTTTTGACCAAACACTTTCATCACAAGAGACAAGTAATTCAATGATTTGATTAAGTAACGTATGTATTTCTGATTTCATTTCAATCCCCCAAAATTAACCGTCTCTACGCCTGGAATATTCCAAGGTGCAGGGATTACGACTTGCTCAGTACCTCCAGGGAAAATATCAGACTGGTAGCCCACCTCTCCGACATATACCTTCGATCCTGCAGGAATTTTTATCTCATAAAAACTATCGATCACAGATTCAGAACCGTCAGGCCATTTTGGTAACACAGCTTTATCGACACGCGTCTGTAGTACTCCTAAAGGTCGTTCATAACTGAAAAATCGACCCAACTCTGTGCCGCTTTGACCACCTCTAAAAAATGTGGTGTCCTGGGACAATGTTATTTCCTTGTAAGCTCCGCCTGAGAATGTTTCGGCAAAGCGCTCATTTAATGGTCCGGGCTTTATCATCGAGTATTCACCCTCGACTTTTCCCAGAACATGGAGATTGTTAAGCTCACTCGCCGCCCCCAGTCTGCCAAGGCCAAGACCCGCAGCAACAGAAGCGCCAGCAATAACCAGCCCTTTATTGTCCATAACCTGATTGTAACCCGCTGGCGCATCGCCACCGAGCTGCTGCACGGTCTGATGGAATCCCTCGATATTGCCATTATAGATCCCGCCCGCGGCCAACAAGCGACCAGCAGCTTTGCTGTTGATGATTTTTGCAGCCTGAGCATGTTGCGCAGGTGCCGCCGGGCGAACGTGATATCCCGGGCGTTTCAGTTGCCGGGACAGGAGATGGCTGAGCCGGGTATGAAGGAACAGCGGCAGATCATTGCGAAGGTCACCGGATGTCGTCAACACTCCCGAAATAGCATGCCCGGTTATGTCTTTTCTCAGCAGAACGAGCTTCCCAGATTTGATGTCGGCAAGAGTGTCACGGTATGCCATCCACGGATGCTGCCAGTGAAACGGTTGATAACGGCTGACAAACCGGGTGTAGCCCTGTGGTAAATTCCACTCCTGAATTATGCGGTTGGGCAGTGCAGTTTCTGCGAGATCTCCTGCCGCAGTGTCCGGATGGATAATGTGAGGAATGTCCTCAAGGTAGATGTCGTCCAGTGACATTGCCTGACTGTGATGAAGCATAGTGTCCCTTTTACGCTGCCGTTATACGCCCAATTATTGCGCATTCCAGGCAACAGGCAAAGACCCCTAATGCCCCGCGGTTGATTGACCACATACCCTGCCTGGGTTATGTCTGACCGGAGATGGACCAGAAAACGTCCGCTACGAGCGAGGAACTGAAGTTCGCAGTTACTCTCAAAGTCGATGAAGAAATTGCCAGCATTACTGTGTATTAATCAATGGGGAGCAGGTCAAGGGCGTTAAGCCTGTCCACCCAACCGCATATGCAACAGCGGAAACGGATTCCCCTGCCCGTCCAGTTCCGAGCGTCCGACCTGCTCAAACCCCATATGGCGATAAAATTCCACGCCCTGCGGGTTCTGCTCATTCACGTCCACTTCGTTCGCGCCGAACGCTGCGATGGCGTGTTGCAGCAGAAATTTCCCGACGCCCTTCCCCCGGCTCGCGTCATCAACAAACAGCATTTCAATACGGTTTTCATCCACGCCTAAAAAGCCGTGAATAACGCCTGCATCATCGCGAGCCATCACGACCTTGAGGTTAGGCAGATAGGCGTTAAGCAATAACGGGCGCAGCGCCGCAATATCGCTTTCCTGCAAAAAATGATGGGTGGCGCGGACGGAGGATTCCCAGATCGCGACCAGACGTTCGAAGTGTGAGGGGTGTGCGGTTTCTATTTTCATGGGGGGATCATGTTTGGAAAACCGAATTATTTCAAGCCACGCTTTGCGGTCTGTTCCCCCCTCACCCTAACCCTCTCCCTCAGGGAGAGGGAACTGACCGTGCGATTTTTCATCCCCTACCCTAATCTCCATCACCGCGTACACCCCATCCTTCGGCACGACGACGGTGACGTTTTCCACCGGCACACCCGCCGCGAGGTGGATATCCTGCAGCTGCTGTAACGATCTCGGATAAATATCCTCCCAGCCGATACCCCGCAGCACAAAGTCAATGTGCGGGCTACTGGTGAGCATGTTCGACACAATCACCGCCCCGCCGGGCTTGACCAGCCGCAGCGCGCGCTGGAGGAAAGTCACCGCATCGGTATCGTTGAAGTATTCGAAGATCCCCAGCGCGTCGACCAGTTCGGCCTGATGCTCGCCCAGCTCCAGCAGCAGGTCCTCGTTACGCACCAGCGTATGGAGCAGGTTGCGCCTGAGCAGCGTCAGCTGTTCACCCACCACAATGCCTTCCTGCGCCGCCATGGTTTCGGCCCAGCTGAGCGCCACCGGGTCTTTGTCCACCAGCGTGAGATAGACCTGCTGGCCGTCGAGCTTTGCTTCACGCAGCGCCTCCAGCACCGGAATGGCGGCACCGCTCGCGAGGCTGACCCAGTTGTTCTCGCTTTCATTATGAATGTACTTATCCACCAGCGCGGCCAGCACCCGGGCGCGGGAGCGCACGCCAACCGCATCGTTAGCGTGGATAAACCACTGGCGGCTGTCGCTGTCCATTTTTGTGCCGTCGGGCAGGCGGTCCTCCAGCGGGTTTTGCACCACAAACAGCGCCAGCGCGGAGGGGACCAGCCGGGTGCGCCACGCGGTGAGCGCCGGACGGTTGCGGAAGGCCTGTTCGGAATAGCGGTTCTGCGGAACAAGCACGGCCTGCCCCCCTTCGTCGTATTCCACCCTCGGCGGCCGGAGCGCTGGCTCGGCTTTCAGGGCGCGGTCAAGGGAGGCGATCTCATGAGCAGCATCGTCTTTCATCGGCCACTGGTCGCTGACGTCGGGAAATGACGCGCTGAAAATCGTCATATTTTCCGGCGCATCGCCGCGAAAAGGCTGCCAGTTCATGTCGTCTTCTCCCCGTTAGGCTTTTAACGGAAGTCTATCCAGGCGAGCCAGTAATGCCCCAGGAAGAAAGCACGATTTTTATTGCTTCACCCACACCAGCTGGTCAACCCGGAAGCCCAGACTGCGCGCGGTATTCAGGTAATCCTGCTTCACTGCATCCGGGATGGTCGGCGTGCGCGACAGGATCCACAGGTAATCGCGGTTCGGGCCGCTGACCAGCGCGTACTGATACTTGTCATCCAGTCTGATCACGTTATAGCCGCCGTAGAACGGGCCGAAGAAGGAGACCTTCAGCGCGGCCGTGGTCGGTTCGCCGGTAAAGTACGCTTTCCCCTCGCTCTCGTTCCACTTGTTCTTCATCGGATCGTAGCCCCGGTTAAGCACGCTGATACCGCCGTCGCTGCGCTTGCCGTAGGTCGCCGTCACCTGCTCCAGGCCGCGTTCGAAGCGGTTTTCCAGACGGGCGACTTCGTACCATTTGCCGAGATAGCGGCTGGCTTCGAAGTTGGTAATAGGCTGCACGCCTTTCGGCGGCGTGGGGGATTTACAGGCGACCAGCGTCAAAGCAATCGCAACACCGGTCACAACAGGCCATAGCTTCATGAGAATTCCTTTCATTTGCACGGTTGGATGTTAAGTGTAGTGCACCGTTTCGGCGCTTCATCCCGTTCGGGAAAATTCGTAGTATATTGAGAGTATTCCTCCACTCTGGACACGGACATGGCTTACTCCATCGGCGAATTCGCCAGACTCAGCGGCATCACCGCCACCACCCTGCGGGCGTGGCAGCGTCGCTATGGTTTACTCAAGCCACAGCGCACGGAAGGCGGCCATCGCCAGTACAGCGATGAGGACGTCCAGCAGGCGCTCAAAATCCTCGACTGGGTAAAAAAAGGCGTCCCGATCGGCCAGGTCAAACCGCTGCTGGAACGCCCGACGCCGGGCCGAACCAACAACTGGCAAACCCTGCAGCAGAACATGCTGCAACGCCTGCAGGACGGCAAAGTCGAGTCCCTGCGCCAGATGATTTACGACGCCGGGCGCGAATACCCAAGGCCGGAGCTGGTCGCGAACGTGCTGCGCCCGCTGCGCCGCCAGGTCTCGGCTAACGTGGCCGCCGCCATGACCCTGCGCGCGATCCTCGACGGCATCATCATCGCCTATACCTCGTTTTGCCTCGAAGGCGATAAAAAAGCGCCGGGCGATAATATTCTGCTTAGCGGCTGGCACCTGAACGACCCGTGCGAGATCTGGCTCGAAGCCCTAACGCGCACCGGGCAGGGCCACCGCATCGACATTCTGCCAGTTCCGCCAGACGCCCTGGCTCCGGACATTTTCCCGGAGCGAAAATGGCTGCTGGTCACCAGCGGTAAACTCACCGCCGGGCGGAAAAAGCAGGTGGAGCAGTGGCAGCAGCAGGTATCGCTTGAAGTGATTATCCTCTGATCATTTTCTCCTGCGGGAATCTTCACGAAAAGTTGAATATTTTCCCGCGCCGCAAATGCTAACGTTTTCCTGTGACGAATAACTCCACAGGAAAACACCATGAAAAAAACTGCCCCTCTGCTGATCCTGGCCTCAATGGCCTTTGCCCCCGCCGCCTTTAGCGCCCCTGCCGGTACGCTGAGCGTCCACATTCTCGACCAGCAAACCGGGATGCCGCCATCAGACGTGAGCGTTACGCTGGAGAAGCAGCAGCAGGACAAATGGACCCCGATTGCCAGCGGTAAAACCGACCATGACGGACGCATCAAATCGCTTTATCCGCAGGATCAGGACATGCAGCCTGGCGTGTATAAAGTGACCTTCAAAACCGCTGAGTACTTCCACGGCAAAAAGCTGGACTCCTTCTTCCCGGAGATCCCGGTGCTGTTTACCGTGACCCGCACCAACGAGAAGCTGCACATCCCGCTTCTGCTGAGCCAGTACGGTTACTCGACCTATAAGGGCAGCTAAGACGCATTGATTCTAAAGGAATAAAAAAAATAGTTCCGCGAATACTTGGACAAATTAGTCATGTTGTGTAAGTTTTAATTATATGAACGGGAGGACCACACCATGACGACAAAACCAGTGCTGGGTATTAGCGGATGTTTGACCGGATCCGCCGTTCGCTTTGACGGCGGACACAAGCGTATGGGCTTCGTCATGGATGAGCTCGCCCAGTGGGTGAATTTCAGGCCCGTCTGCCCGGAAATGGCCATCGGCCTGCCGACCCCTCGCCCGGCGCTGCGTCTGATCGTGACGGAACACGGTGAAACACAGATGCGTTTTAGCCATGCACCTCACGAAGACGTTACGCAGAAAATGGCGGACTTTACGGCAGATTTTTTGCCGAAAATTGGCGATCTCGCTGGTTTTATCGTCTGTGCTAAATCCCCAAGCTGCGGCATGGAACGCGTGCGGCTGTATGATGAAAACGGCAACCGGGGCCGCAAGGAGGGGGTCGGGCTGTTCACCGCCGCCCTCCTTGAAACCTGGCCGTGGCTGCCCGTGGAAGAGGATGGACGCCTGCACGATCCGGTGCTGCGGGAAAACTTTGTCGAACGTGTTTTTGCCCTGCACGAACTCAACACGCTGCGTAAAAATGGCCTCACGCGCCGCGCGCTGCTGGACTTCCACAGCCGTTACAAACTCCAGCTGCTGGCGCACCATCAGGCGGGTTACCGTGAAATCGGCCCGTTCGTTGCCTCGCTGCACGAGTGGGAAGATCTGGACGCTTTCTTCGTGGCGTACCGGGAAAAGCTGATGACCATCCTGAAAAAACCCGCTTCGCGGAAGAATCACACCAACGTGCTGATGCATATTCAGGGGTATTTTCGTAACCAGCTGAACACCCGCCAGCGCGGCGAGCTGCGCGACGTGATCCTGCACTATCGCAACGGACAGTTGCCTATCCTCGCCCCGATCACGCTGCTGAAGCACTACCTGGCCGAATACCCCGACCGGTATCTGATGACGCAAAACTACTTTGATCCCTATCCTGATGATTTGGGTCTGCGTCTGGCAGTCAAGTGATCATAAAAATGCGAAGGCCCCATTGACCCGTAGAGGCCCAAAGCAGTACCCCGTTTAGACGACATCCTCACTGTCGTCTCTTTTTTGCATTTCATCCAAAAGCCTGTGATTATATACAGTCTTATTCTGCGAAAGGGGCCTGCCTGTGATCCACACCCTGCACATTCAAAACTACCGCTCCATCCGCGAGATGTCGCTGGAGCTGGAGCAGCTCAATATCGTCTTCGGGCCGAACGGGACCGGAAAATCAAATATCTACAAGGCGATACACCTGATGCACAGCGCCGCGCAGGGGCAGTTTTCCCAGGCGCTGGCGAACGAGGGCGGCATTCTGAAGGTGTTCTGGGCAGGCAAAACCCGTAGCGACCAGCTGCGGCGGATGAACCTCGCGGTGGAAACAGAGAGCTACGAATACGAGCTGCAGGTCGGGTTTGTGGAGAAGCTGCCCTATCCCTCGCAGTTTCAGCTCGACCCGGTGATCAAAGAGGAGTCCATCTGGCTGAGCGGCCAGCACCGTCGACCTTCGTCACAGCTGATGAAGCGTAAGAACCAGGCGGTGTTTCTGAACAACGTGCATCACGAGAAGGTGACCCACAGCGGCACGCTGTACGAGAACGAATCGGTATTCGGCCAGCTCGGCGAACCGCACCTTTACCCGGAAGTGTCGCAGATGCGCGAGTCCCTGCGTAACTGGCGCTTTTATCATGAGTTTTCTGTATCAATCGGCTCGGCGATGCGCGCCCCGCAGGTCGGTTTCCGCTCCCCGGTGCTGGCCAGCGACGGCGCTAACCTGGCGGCGGCGTTTCAGACCATTGTCGAGATTGGCGACGAGCTGCTGCTGATGCGCATCCTTGACCAGGCCTTCCCCGGCTGCGTGTTTTACAGCGACAACACCGGCGGACGTTTTCGCATGATGATGCAGCGCGAGGGATTGAGCAGGCCGCTGGAACCGGCAGAGTTCTCCGACGGCACCCTGCGCTTTCTGTGCCTGGCGGTGGCGCTGTTAAGCCCGCGTCCGCCTGCGTTTATCGCGTTGAACGAACCGGAAAACAGCCTGCACCCGCAGATGCTGCCCGCGCTGGCGAGCTTAATCGCCGAGGCCAGCCGCTACTCGCAGATCTGGCTCACCAGCCACTCGCCGGAGCTGGCGACGTTGATTGAGAAGCAGCGATCGTTTTCGCTGTATCAGCTGTCGATGGTTGAGGGGGAGACGCGGGTGGAGAGGCTGGGGTAGTCTCAATGGGCACGGAGGCTGTTTTTTCGCATCTCGCTTCAGTGAAGCATGCCAATAAAGAACCCCAGATACCCGGCCCTGCTTAACCATATAAAGGGGCTGGTAAGGCCGGAGCGCCGGATATTAATCAACTCTCTCATGGGGGCCAGGCCATCATTTTTGATAACGACATTTTTTGCACAATAGCGGCAATGCATAATCAGAAATAAAATTCCGGCGATCGCAAAACCAAAATAACTTTCGCGACTTCCCCAAAAATGAGTGCTTAATTTTAAATAAGTTAATCCCCAGATACTGACTAGAAAGACGATAAATGAAGATGCTGCGATGTTCATGTCTCGCTTACTACCCAGACCAAAAAAAAGCGCATCAAAGAAAAACATCGTGGTAAGAGGTGACTGAACGCTTCTTCCCGTCACTTTACTAAAACGGACAAACACGACAGTTCCGATGAAAAATGCGAACAGCGCAATTCCTAACAGCAGATAAATCATTTGATTAGTCCTTTTTGAAGGGCCAGGATATGAGGTCGGGACTGTTAGAGCCGTTAAGTTTGGAGAGAAATGGCTCAGCAAACACTGTAAAAAACTTTCTTCAATCCTGCTTAGGGCGCGATTTTATACTAACCAACATCCACTAAACGATTGTTTTTGCTCATCTGCGTCCAGATTTTTCAGTTAAGACAGAAGCTGATATATCTCGGCCTCAGCCTTCTCACTTACGTATTTTGCAGTGAAGGTTGTGATGTACTTATCACCCAAAAACTGATTCTCAACAACAACCAAATCCTATGATTTGTATTTTTTCATTTTTAAGAATAAATTCACAAAAAACATGAGCGTACCAAAAATAACCCCATTGAAAAGGCTAAAGTTAAAGTCGTCAAGGAAATTAGCAATCGAATAAGAAGGCCAATGTCCTTCTATCAGTAAAGCAGGGAATCTGTTAAACACCCAAACTAAAACACATCCGGCTAAAAGGGTGATGAAGCCGATAAGTAAAAAAAGAAGAAATGAAAAAAGTATTTTTTTCATTTCAGTTTTCCCCTGGCAAAATCTTCGCCTGCTATTACTGGTAATTGGTTTACGGTACCACACCGCTATCTAGTCCCGAGCCGAAGTGCATCGGTTGGAAATAGTGGTTGCAAAATCATACTTTCATTAAAAATAAATATTTTTGGTGACAATGCCGCGACATCATAAATATTTTCAAGCACTAATCTCAAATTTGTTCTGAATATAGGTATATTTGCATCATCTGCAATGACATAAACATTTTCATTTTTTAGCCAGGATTGACAGAGTAACTCATCACTTGTTTCAAAGTCTCTAAAGCTTATTTCAGACCAAGATATGTTTCCGCTAACAAAGGGATACCCTTCCAGAATAGTAGTTACTCGCTCTTCTTCTTTATCAATGATAGTGAAATCAGCACTAAGAGCTTCTTTACACTCTTCGAATAAACTCATGAGATCTACCTGTTCATTTATTTAAGCCTTAATGGTTTTTCCATTACCTCAAATAGTATTACTTGCTTAACACCATTTCCTGCCCCTTTGTAGGATCTCTATCATTCATATGGATACCTTTTACAGGATCATAATCGACTCGCCGCGCAGAGCCCACCGAAAATATTCCAATTATATTTCTCGGACAGAGTTCTTCAGAAGATTCGCGCTAACATTAATATGTAATTTTAGCCGATTATAAGCACTGGATACCGCGACTATCCCTCGCCAGATTCAAGACAGACTGCCATTTCTTTATCGAAAGTTTTTTCCTCATTTCAGCTTAAAAACTTACTCTCAGCAACAACTAATATTTTTTAAAAGAAATATACCAGCAACCTACACCAACAATAACCCCACCCAACGATGCGCCCTTAATAATCCTCACTAACTCAAAAAGACTTATCTCAACAGGGATATTACGAATGAAATAGAGATAGGCTTTTGCAAAAAAATAAGTTAGCAAAGCAATAATATCCATTGTTAAGATCAGCGTCAGCAAAATCAAAATAAAAGATATTAGCCATCTTTTTTCGTTCATTTTGCTGCTCCATTCTTGTTATTAGCAGGAGTAGATGGGTCTACCACCACATTAAATACTTCATCTGCAACGCCGCCGCCTGCAGCTCCAACAATCCCAGGCACTGGACTCAATCGATAAGGCTGAGATATACCATATCCCATATCCTCCCACTGTAAAGATTTCCACATGGGGTTAACAACCTCACCCAATATCTGTTCTATTAATTTATTACCTACTCCATAACCAATTGCTCCACCCAAACCACCGATAGTTCCGTAAAGGAATGGATTTTTTCCATCCAGGTAGCTTACGATGGCGCTGCTACCAGTATTGATAAGAACTGTTGATTCAAATCCAGTATAACGGGTTAAAGCACCGCTCCAGTAGGCAGCAATAACGTTTTTAGGATCAACGGAACCATTCATTGCATAATCAACACCACACACAGCTCCGGCGCTGATTACACCAGAAATCACTATTGCTTCAGGAAGAATGCCTCCGTACAACACTGTTCCCATAGCCGCTATCGCCATCTGGCAGGATACCGGTGTGCCTCCGCTGCCGGCTTCTTTAATCGCGGCCTGCTGCTCTGCCTGCCATTTTTCTTTCGTTCCCGGTTTTACAGCATTTGCAGCTGCCAGAACGCTGGCAA
Source organism: Enterobacter sp. C6 (assembly GCF_008122455.1). NCBI lineage: Bacteria > Pseudomonadati > Pseudomonadota > Gammaproteobacteria > Enterobacterales > Enterobacteriaceae > Enterobacter > Enterobacter sp. C6. The sequence goes on along the minus strand of NZ_QPFW01000251.1, from coordinate 7,490 downwards.
GGTTGTTATTCTCAACAACAACTCTTTCCGGTGCGAACTCAGCCACCGCAACCACTTTTCCTTTTTCTTTCAGTTGGTTACAACTACTTTTCCCTGTTGTATTTTATGTCCAGGATTTTTGCGCTGTTAAGCGTTTTTGGGGCCACAGACGCTACCGCCCTGCCGTGACACAAGGTCTATCGCGCCACCATCATATAAGCAAACTACAGCATCACTACGGACGCCGAAATCTTGGATTTATATTTCAATTAAGAAGTTCCTTTGATACATTGCCAGTATCGAAGAACTCCCTAAAGATCCTGACAACAAGATCATAATTTTTTGTAAGCTGACTTGCTGGCCAGTAATCTCCGAAAATTAACACTTTTTCATCTGGTTGTGTTAAATCAGTAATTGACATAACCTCATCATCTTCGTTCAAAAACGTAACCAGATAGAAACCTTTTTCCATTCTTACTTGTACTTCTGAGATTAAATAACCTTCGCAGTCTAATCTGTCGACGGTTACACAACCACTAAATAAACGAACTTTGGCTAATAAGTTAACAATATCTTCCCAGCAATCAGGCTTCTTCGTACCACCTTTTTGTGATATCGACCATGAAACAAGCAACCTATTCATCATTAGCTCCTTTTACGCGGAAGCCCTTTGTTCCTGACTGCCAATATAAGGTCCTACCAGTAGTTTCTTCAAATAATGTTAACGACTTAAGCCCTGATCTTTCAGCCATAATTTTTATATCGCTAAGACAGTATGAGCAAACTTTCTCCCCACTTACCGACATAAGCATATCTTTGCCGTTAGTCATTCCTTTTTCATAAGCTTGCTGAATTACACCTACCTCTGCATGAGCTGTTCCCATATTCCCATTGGGAAGGTTTTTATCCGGCCGCTTGTCTATCTTGGCCTGCACAACATCATTGATAAGCGTCGGTTTATTGAAATCAGCTAACTGTGAAGGTCTTATACCTTGGTTGGTGTCAGAAAACTTCACTCCATCCACATTTCCCCTGGCTACGACTTTTAGATTGGCATCAACAACTTTACTTAATTGTTTTGCCGCAGCAGAACCCAAAATTGGTGTTACCGAAGCCGCAATGATCTCCAGACCCTGCTTCGTTTCGGTGTAGCTTTCTGCGGTCTGACGATCAACCCCTTTGGTGACCATGAAATAGTTAATCATGGCATCTTTCACCTGCTGCTGATTCTGTGCATCAACACTAGTGATATCAAGGAGATTGACTATCTGCCCATACGCATCAGCGTACTGTTGGCTATATTTCGAGTTATAAGGGCCATCTTCATATCCCTCTTTTGTCGCAATGACTTTTAGTCTTGCACCTGCACACGCTGAGCTACCCGCATTACCATTACCGCAGGCATCAATAACGTCTTTATCGCTGGAAATATCTTTTTCAATCAACGCATCATATTTCTGCTGCGCCTTTTCGCGCTCTGCCGGATCTTTACTGTTTTTAAGCGTCTGTTTTGCTATCTCAAGCTCTGTCTTTTCAGACACGCTAAGATAGTTATTCTCCACCGCATTCTTCCCTGCACTGGCCCCTGTCGCCGCACCAGCCGTATTTCCCCCGGCAATCCCGCCAGCTATGCCCGCTGAAACAGATGCCAGCGTACTCACGGTCTGCTTCTGCTCTTCCGTCAGCTTCGACGGGTCTGTGTCCGGATAGAACTGTCTGGCGATAGCTGTCGCAATCAGTTCGCCGGATGCGGCTCCCACAGCGCCCGCTGCGGCACTGTTGCCCTGAAGGGCTGCGGTTACGCCGCCGAGGATGGCATGGGCAATCGCTTTTGCCGCCGTATCGTCATCAATGCCTGCATGATGGCCGATGATGTTCGCCAACTCCGGCGCTGATGCCCCCGCCAGCGCACCCGCAATATTGCCGCCCGCCAGTCCCTGCAGCGCTGCTGTGGCCGCCTGGATGCCGCGCTGCATGGCGCTGCCGGTTCCGTAGGTCACCATCACGTTTTTGTATGCCTGGGTATCACGCAGTTTCGCAAGATAGTTCTGGCGCTCTTTTTCTGTCGCATTTGCGGGGAGTGTTGCGCCGGTTTCTTTCTGGGCCGCCTTCAGCCCGTTAAGATCACCCTGCGTCCTGGCAATATCCGCCACCTGGCTGCCAATTTCGCTGATCATTCCAACTGCGTTCAGGCGGTTCTGCTCTTTCTCCTTGTCGAAGATCGGGCTGATGCTGTCGTTGGCATGTTCGGTGTCGCGGCTCAGATCGGCCACGTCCTGCTTCTGGTTTGCCTTGTCGCGGATGGTGAGGGAGCCCTCCGCCACAGCGGCCTGCGTGGTGCCCTCCTTATGGCCTTTATTACCCGCAGCGGAGATCATGCCGCCCGGCAGGTTGCCCTGGAATTTATCCCCGAAGCTGCCGCCGCCGCTCAGGCTGATACCGGAGTGCGAGGTTTTAAAGTCCGCTTCGTTGTGGATATCGCTGAAGCCCAGCGTCCCGGTATCGACGCTGTTTTTGTCCGGTGTGGCGGTAGAGGCGATAACCGCGCCATCAAGCTGGGTGTGATGCCCCACGGTGATATCGAAGCCGCCGTCCCCGGCATACAGCCCGGTTTGTTCGGCCACGGAATCAAAGCGGCTCTTCATCTTGTCCTGGCTGGCGTTGATATAGCCTGAACCGGACATGGTGCCGAAGGTGAAGCTGCCCCCCGCAGCAACGCTGGTCTGCTTGCTGTCGTAGTCGCTGTTGTTCTGCTGGCTGCGCATCAGCAGGTCGTGACCAACATCTGCCACGATTTTATTGCCGTTAACCTGAGCGCCATCAAGCACGGTGTCGTGCCCGCTTTTTAGGATGACGTTTTTGCCGCTGTCGATGGTGGTTTCGGTCCAGTCGGTACCGTTACCTTTATCCTTGCCGTGCGCGGCGTTGACGTTGGCAAACACGCTGATACCCGCACCGTTGCCGCCGGCACCGATGCTCACGCCAATGCCGCCACCGCTGCTGCTGTTCTTGCCGCTGGTTTTTTGGGTATTCGCCGCGCCGGACAGCAGAATGTCGTTCTGTGCATCCAGCGTGGTGTCGCCCCCGGCTTTCAGCTGGCTGCCCGCAATCACGATGTCGCCGCTGTTCGCGCCTTTGTTTTTACCGTTCGCGGTGATGGCAAGATTGTTGCCTGCGTTCAGCGTGCTGCCTGCCACCGCATCACTCTCAGCATGCTGCTGTGATTTCGACTTCTGGGTCGTCAGCGAGAGGCTCACACCCATTGCGTTCGGGTCACCGGTGGTTGCCGCCATATCCGCTGCCTGCCCGGCCTGCACGCCGGACAGCACCGTTTTGGTGGCCTGAAGGGCTTTCAGACGGCCATCACTTTGCTCTTTGGTCTCCTGCGCCGCGCTCACGGCATTGTTAATAGCGCTACCGACGGTGCCGGAGAGCGCCACGGTGAGTCCGCTTTTCTTCTGCTCGAAGGTTTCATCCCGGGTGCGCTTGTCGTGCCCCGGCTCGATGATGACGCTGTCGCCGCTGAGGCTTAAATCTTTCCCGGCGATAAGATCCGCGCCGCCGATGTGGGCCTGGTTTCCTGCAGAAATCGCGACGTTACCCCCCGTCGAGCCCACCGTACTGAAGCTCTGACTCTGGGTGGTGCCCTTCTCACGGAGATCGTGCGTGCTTTTGCTGCTGCCGATGGTGAAACCAATCCCGCCCGAGCCCATCAGGCCGGATTTTTTCTCTTCCTTAAAGCGCCAGGAGGTATCGCTGTTCGTGGCCGCCACAATATCGACGTTGTTGCCCGCCTTAAGCTTCACGTCGCCATCGCCCGCCACGGCGGATCCGTTCACCAGCAGGTTATTGCCCGCAACGACCTGCACGTTATCGCCGCTCAGCAATGAGCCGGATTCACGCGTCGCGCTGTTCTCCTCGATGGTGTGGGTGGTTTTCTTGCTGAGGAAACCTTTTTTGGTTTTGGCCTGCTCTTTGTAGTGATAATCGCTTTCGGTTGCGGTATTGAGAGTGACGTCGCGGCCCGCCGCCACGCCGATATCGCCCTTCGCCGTCACCTGCGCGGCTTCGGTGGTGACATCGCGCCCCGCGAGGATCTGGGTATTCGCCCCGCTGGCGATCTCGGTTCCCTGCTGGCGTACCGATTCGTTGATGACGGTTTTCTTGCCTGACTTATAGCTATCGCCCTGCGTGGTCTCTTCCGCAGCCAGATTCACGTCGCGACCCGCCTGCAGCCCGACGCTTTTCTCCGCCGCCAGCGCGGCGGCCTGCGCGTTGATATCCTGCCCGGCCTTCAGCACCAGGTTATCGCCTGCGGAAATCGTGGTGCGAGCGAGTCTGGTGCTGTGGGATTCGCTTTTCCCTTTACGGCTGCTTTCGCTGATCTGTACCGCGTTCATATTGAGATCGTTGCCCGCGTTCAGCAGCATATCGCCGCCGGAGGTCAGGTTTGCCCCGGTAACGGTGATGTTTTTCCACGCCTCAAGCGACAGGCTATCCTGTGCGGTAATGGACGCCGTGTTGCCCAGCTGGGTGTCTTTCAGGCCGATCGTGCCGTACTTCCCTCCGGCGTTGATATCAATCTGTTCAACCTGGGTCAGGTTGTTGATGCTGCCGTCCATGCTCTCCAGCGCGACCGTTTTGCCGCTGATGGTAGAGCTGATGTTATTGATATCGCCGATGGCGCTCAGGTTGAGGTCGCCGCCCGCTTTCATCAGGCCATTGCTGAGGTTGCTGATGCTGTTCTGGCTATCGAGCGTCAGGCTGTTTTTCGCCAGCAGCGAGCTGCCGCTGTTTGTGATGTCGCCGCCCTTCAGGGTGACGTTGTTGCCCGCGATTACGCTGCCGTTATAGACGGTGACGTCCTTCGGAGACAGGTAGAGTTTCGGTACCATCACGGTTTCGCCGTTGACGGTGGCTTTCTCCCACCACAGCAGGCTGTGGTCGAGCGCGGCAATCTGATCGGCGGTCAGCGAGACGCCAAACTGCAGGCCCAGCGACTGCTGCGCCGCCGCCGCGTTATCCATCAGATAGCGCATTTGATCCAGATCGGAACCGATGCCGTTCAGGTAGCGGTTACCGGTCTGGTTGAGCACCACGTTGGAGACATAGCGGGTATCGAACGCCGCATCGCCGAGGAAGCGGTAGTCGTAATCCGGGTTCAGGTTGAGGCGGCCGAGCATGTAAGACGAGCCGAGGAACTGCTTCTCGTCGGTAAACGCCAGCCGCGTCTCCTGCGGCGCCGTGGACGACGGTTTGACCCCGAGCATTGCGTTCAGGTCGGCAAACAGGGCGGGATCAAGCTGTCCGAGACCGTTCAGTTTCGGGTTGATGCTGATCAGGTACGGGCTTTTCGGGTTGTCGGAGAAGACAAAATAGCCGTTGTTGCCCGACGGAAGCGGGTAAGCGCTGGTATCGACGCGCTGGCCCTGGTAATGCCCGACGGCGCCGCCCTGAGCGGTTCTGAGATCGGCGGTGGTGACCCCGGCGTTCGCCAGTGCGCCCAGCTGGCCGAGGTTCGCGTTGCCTTTCTGCGTGGTGCCAATGTTGCTGAGAGGCGTGCCGGACGCGCCGCCGTTTTCCAGCGCGCCGCCGCCGTTAAGCTGCTGCAGCGCACCCTGGAGCTGATCGTTCCACTGCGGCGAGTTCACCGCCACGGTGCCGGTAGCGTTCAGCCCCTGTTTTTGCACGCCGCTGCCGACGCTCTGGTTGCTTAGGGTGTTCAGCGACGGCGTGGAGATAACGTTGCTAACGCCGCCCGCGTTCGCTGTGGTATTGGTGTTGCTGATGTTACTGGTGAAGTTTGCGGTGACGTTACCGCCGGCTTGTATAACAGCGCGGTAAACAGGGCCATCAGGAACAGAACCTGAAGAACTCTTAGGCCTGTAAACAACCGTAGGGAAATCACCATCGGAGCCTGACATAGTGGATAATTGGTAAACAATTTCACTGGAGCTTTTACCAGACTGGTAACTTTGATTATTTAACTGATTTCCGGAAATATTGATATTGCCAGTTGCCAGCATATTACTGGCCTGATTAATAAGCTCATTGCTGGAAATATTCAAATCTTTTCCTGCAGAAAGTCTCCCTGCGGTACCTTGCGTGTGTATAGTTACATTTTCTTCCGGTCCGTTACTGAGTACAACTTCATCGGGTATAAGATCAATATGCATCTTAACTTCAATGTAAGGACCTTTACTGTCCTCCCCAAAATGGGCATTGGAAGGTAATTGTTTATTTAAGTCCCCTGAATTAGTCGGACTACTGCTTTCTGTTTTTACATCAAAAACTTCGTAATGATTAAAAAAACGATTAGTTTTAATTGTAATATCGCCATTCTGCGTCTCAATATTCCCCGACGTATTCACCACCTGGCTGTTCGCATTCCCTGCCGCATCCCGCTGCATCCACAGGTTGTTTCCCGCCATGATGTCGCCGCGCTGGTTGGTGATGCTGTCGGCAAACAGCGCCAGGTTATTCGCCGCGTACAGCAGCGCGGTGTTGACGATGGCGCCCGGCGCGCTCAGGGTCAGCGAGCCGCGCGTGCCGGTGAAGCCGTCGACGGTAATGTTGCTCCGGCTGGCCACGGTGATGTCGCCCCCGCCCTGCACCGAGCCCGCGGCGTTCAGCGCCACGCTGCTGCCGGAGAGCGTGCTCGCGCCGCCGCCGGTGGTGATTTGTCCGTTGTTGCTGAGCTGCCCGCCCGCATTCAGGTTGACCGCCTGCCCCTGCAGCACGCTGCGGTTATCAATGTCGCCGCCGCTGTTGATGGTGAGGGTTCTGCCTGCCGCCACGGCGGTTCTGCTGGTAAACGCGTTCGTCAGCTGCAGCGTTAAGTCCCCCAGGGACACCAGCTGGCCGGTAAGGTCCAGCCCCCGGCTCTGCAGCCACAGGCTGCCGCCGCTCAGCAGCTTGCCGCCCGCGCTCTGGGTTACCTGGTCCGCGCCAATATTCAGCTGCGTGTTGCCGAGCAGCGTGCCGCTGTTGTTCAGCTGGCCGTAGTTAACCGTCAGCTGTCCCGCCTGGGTGGTGCCCTGGCTGGCGAAATTGGTGCCGGTCAGGGTGGCGCGATCGGCCACCCACGTGCCGCCGTTGGTGGCGTTTGCCGCATTGAGTATCAGGTCGGTGGCCTGCAGCCAGCCGGTGCCGGTGAACTGCGGCGTGCCGAGCGTCAGGCGCGCGCCGGAGAGGACTCTGCCGTCGTTACGCGCCTGCGAGGAGGCGGTCACGCGCGTCTCGCCGCCGCCCTGGATCAGGCCGTAGTTAAACAGCGCGGGCGTGGTCAGCGTCAGCGCATCGCGGCTGACGATTTCGCCCCCGCTGTTGTTGGTCAGCGTCCCGCTGAGGGCCAGCGTCGCGCCGTTATCGCCCTGCAGACGTCCGTTGTTGGTGAGCGCCCCGGTGGTGATACCGAGCGTGCCCCCCTGCATTTTGCCGTCGCTGGTGACGGAGGCCGCCGTGACGTTCAGCGCCCCGCCGGACAGCAGGGTGCCGCCAGACTGCTGGCT